>DATHMF010000017.1 GCA_035487355.1 Terriglobales bacterium
AGCAATGGATGTGGAAGTTCCAGCACGTTGAAGGCGCGCGTGAAATCAACCAGTTGCACGTGCCCGTGGACCGCGACGTACGCGTGGTGCTGACTTCGCAGGATGTGATCCACGACTTCGCTGTGCCCGCATTTCGCCTGAAAGGTGATGTGATCCCCGGTCGCTACAGCAGCGTGTGGTTCCGTGCCACCAAGACCGGCACCTACCGGCTCTTCTGCGATCAATACTGCGGTACCTTGCACTCCGGCATGGTGGGCGAGGTGATTGTGATGAAGCCTGAAGAATACCAGCAATGGCTGTCGACCCGGGCCGAAGGATCGCTGGGGCAGCAGGGTGAAAAAATTTTCCAGCAACTGGGCTGCAACACCTGCCACCGTAACGATTCCCTGGCGCGCGGCCCGAACTTGGCTGGCCTTTATGGGAATCCGGTGAAGATGAAAGACGGCAGCATGGTGATCGCCGATGAGGGTTACATCCGCGAGTCCATCGTGAGTCCCAACGCAAAAATCGTCGCCGGTTTTGATTCCATCATGCCGACCTTCCAGGGGCAGATCAATGAAGACGATATGATCGCCCTGGTGTATTACATTAAGTCTTTGCAGAATCAACAACCCGGAGGTCCGGTGAAAACTTCGCCGAACTCCACTGAAGTTCCGGGGGCCAATCCTCCGGTGAAGTTGCAATAATTATGGCTACTAATGAAATGCCGCGCGAACACTATCTGAACTCCGAGTTCGGAATTAAGTCATGGCTTTTGACCAAAGATCACAAGCGCATCGGGATACTCTATCTCCTTACCATTACATTCTTTTTCTTTGTAGGTGGTTTTTTTGCCACCATGATTCGCATTCATCTGCTTACCCCCGAAGGCGCGCTGGTTTCTGCCGACAACTATAACAAGATGTTTACCATGCACGGCATCATGATGGTGTTCTTCTTTCTCGTGCCATCCGTCCCCGCCGTGCTGGGCAACTTTGTGCTGCCCCTCATGCTGGGCGCCAAAGACGTGGCTTTTCCCAAGCTCAACCTGTTGAGCTGGTACCTTCTTGTAGTCGGTGGTTGCGTCACGCTCTGGGCCCTGGTCAGCGGAGGCGTGGATACCGGCTGGACCTTCTACACGCCCTTCAGTACCACATTTTCCAATACCCACGTAATTACTGCCGCGATGGGAATTTTTATTGCGGGGTTCTCATCCATCCTCACCGGTTTGAACTTTATCGTGACCATCCATCGCATGCGGGCCCCGGGGTTAACTTGGTTCCGTCTGCCTTTGTTTGTGTGGGCCGCCTATGCCACCAGCATGATTCAGGTGCTGGGGACGCCCGTCATTGCCATCACGATGGTGCTGGTCGGGTTGGAACGCGCCTTTCATATCGGGATCTTTGATCCGGCCTACGGCGGCGACCCGGTGCTCTTCCAGCACATGTTCTGGTTCTATTCGCATCCCGCGGTTTACATCATGATCTTGCCGGGCATGGGCATCATCAGCGAAATCATTTCCACCTTTTCACGCAAGCCGATCTTCGGATACAGGTTCGTTGCTTTTTCCAGCCTGGCCATCGCTGTTTTCGGCTTTATCGTCTGGTCGCACCACATGTTTGTTGCCGGCATCTCGGTGTACGCTGCTATGGTCGCTTCCTTCTTGAGCTTTGCCGTGGCCATCCCTTCGGCCATCAAGACTTTTAATTGGGCCGCTACGCTCTATAAGGGTTCCATTTCGTATCGTACCCCCATGCTCTACGCCTTTGGTTTCATCGGGTTGTTTACCATAGGCGGCCTCACTGGGCTGTTTCTGGCAACGCTGGGTCTCGATATTCACCTTCACGATACCTACTTCATCATTGCGCACTTTCACTACATCATGGTGGGTGGCATGGTGATGGCCTACTTGGGCGGTATTCACTACTGGTGGCCCAAAATTACCGGGCGCATGTATCCCGAAGGCTGGGCCAAGCTCTCAGCCATGATTGTGTTTTTGGGTTTCAATCTGACATTTTTCCCGCAATTTATCCTGGGTTATCTGGGGATGCCGCGGCGTTATGCCTCCTATCCGTCCGAGTGGCAGGTGCTGCATGTGCTCTCGACTGCGGGGGCCTCGATTCTTGCCGTCGGATACCTGCTGCCCATGATTTATCTCTTGTATTCGCTTCGCTTCGGCGAGGTAGCGGGCCCCAATCCCTGGGGCGCCACCACTCTGGAGTGGCAGACCACTTCTCCGCCGCCCCTTCACAATTTCGAAGAGGCGCCGGTTGTGACCGAGGAAGTCTACCATTACTCCAAGGAACAGGAGGCGGCATTTGTCTGATCGGAGCGTTGTAATTCACGAGTCGCCCAGGCACGAAGCTCACCACCCCATGCTGCAGCACCACTTTGACGACATGGAGCAGCAGAAAGAAGCCTCTTCCCTCGGCATGTGGATATTCCTCATCACCGAGATCATGTTCTTCGGTGGCATGTTCGCCGCTTATCTGGTCTATCGTCACTCGTACTATGATGCCTTTGTGTGGGGCAGCAGTTCTCTCAATATTATTTATGGCGGCGTCAATACTGCCGTGCTGATCTTCAGTAGCTTCACCATGGCCATGGCAGTACACTCAGCCCAGCTCGGTATGCGCAAACTGCTGATCTTCTTCCTTCTTTTGACGCTCTTGTTCGGCGGGATTTTTTTGGGCATCAAGGCAATCGAGTATCACGACAAGTATGTTGAACATCACATCCCCGGTCATAGTTTCAATTTCGAGCCAGTGACATTGCCAGATGGCAAGCTGCATAATGTGGATCAGGCGAATGCCCAGTTATTCTTCTCACTCTACTTTGCCATGACCGGGATGCACGCCATTCACATGATCGTTGGCGCTGGCCTGTTGTCAGCTCTCATCTACATGGCTTGGCGCGGCAAGTTCAGCGCAAGTTATTACACGCCAGTTGAGAACATTGGGCTCTACTGGCACTTTGTAGATATTGTCTGGATTTTCCTGTTTCCGTTGCTTTATTTGATCAGCAGGGTACATCATTAACCGAGCACACCATGTCCCAAAATACTGAACATTCCGAACACATTGTTTCCGTCTGGTTGTATCTGGCCATTTTTGCGACTCTGCTTGTCTTCACAGGTGTGACCGCGGTCGTAGCTTTTATAGACTTAAGCGCGAATATTGGGGGCCATGTTGTTAACTTCAATCCTCTGGTCGCGCTGGCCATCGCCATCTTCAAGGCCACGCTTGTGATCCTCTTCTTCATGCACGTCAAGTACAGCTCTCGTCTGACCAAAATTGTGGTCGGTGCGGGCGTTTTCTGGCTTCTCATCCTGCTCAGCCTCACCATGACGGATTACCTCAGCCGCAGCCTGCAGACCGCGCCGCCCATGCACTAAAGCTGTTTCGGAATTGATTTGGACAGCAAGTTCGAGAGCAGGGCTTTCAGAGGATGCGGAAAAGTCGGCTTTCTTGTCATTCCGAACACGCAGTGGAGGAATCCCTATTGTGCCGAAATTCTCTGCTTCCGCGTCCGTCAGGGGGCACGGAATTTTATCGGTGCCATAACGATGCTTGGGACTACCGTGGAAGAGCACGGCTTCAGCCGCGCGTTAAGGATTCCAGAACAACGCGGGCTTTAGCCCCTGCGCCTACAACAGCGGCACCACTCTGATATCAAACAGTTCATCCCGTGAAAATTGTGGGTCATAATGGTCTGACGGCATTCAGGATGCCGCGTTGCTCCCAGCTCTTTGAAAATTCATCGCCTGTAGCGCTGGCGTCCCGCCGGCTGTCGTGTGGGCATCTTGCCCACACGCTTTTCGAGCTTGCCTCGGGAAGAGCCGCGCCTCCTTATTCCCAAACCCCTCGTTTTAACTACTTGAACCACTGCCGGCGCTCTCTGTATGTCATTGAATTGTAGTGGCTTATCAATGCTTGGACTACTCCAAGTAATGGGGGGTGGGGGAGTAATACTTTGAAGGAAAATGGCCGGCTGAAGGTTCTTCAGAGAATGGCTTGCTGCGGCGCACCCGCTCAGCATGACAAGCCAGAATAAAAGACTGAGTACTAAAGACTGACAACTGATGACTGAGGAATGGTGACTAAGGACTGACTCATTTAGGTCATTTTCGGGTTAAAATCGGCATATCTGGAAAGGGCTCCAATGGGGACACGTAAATCGCCGCGTATTCAAAAGAACGTATCGGTACGAATTTTTGGAATGGATTCCAGCGGCAAGCCGTTCTCCTCGTCAGCCGAGACGCTGGATGTCAGCCCTTCCGGTGCGCGGTTGGTTGGCGTGTATCAATTTGAAGTTCCTGGCGAGACCATTGGCCTGGAAGTGAAAGGCAAAAAAGGACGCTTCCTCGTCGTCTGGATCGGGAAGAAAGGCTCAAAAAACGAGGGACAAATTGGCCTTCGCAGTGTTGATCCGGTAACGACCGTCTGGGAGATGACCACGCCACTCGATGTCCCGGCTCCGTTCCCCCGCACCCTTGGCAACAGCAATGCGAAGCTCGGACCAGCGCGTGCATCGGTTCCCCTCACGGTTGGGCCCAAGCCTTATGATCGCCGCGCCGCCAAACGTCTTGCCGTGAAGGCTGGCGCCAAAGTTACCCCACTCGGGCAAAAACTTGAGGGACAAAATACCGGATGGGGCATCTGCACTGACCTTAGCCGCTCCGGCTGCTACATTGAAACCGTATACCCGTTGCCGCAGGATTCCCGCCTCGAGATCACCTTGCGCCTTGAGGGAAGAGAAGTTCACGCCACCGCGGTTGTGCGCGTTTCCAAGCCGAATTGGGGCATGGGCATACAATTCCTCAAAATGAGTGATGAAGACCGCGCCTTCCTGGTTGATCTGGTTGACAACCCCGCCAAACCTCGTAAATAAGTAGAACTTATTTCATAAATAGTTTTGAAAGGGCGCAGCCTGTTCAGCCGTGCCCATGAGTTCATGTCTTTCCCGTACTGGGACTTGTAGTGTGCTTTACTACGCTGCCACCGTGTACTCTTCCGGGTTATCGTCAAACACCTCTTTGCACTCCAGGGAGCAGAAGTAATAGTGTTCCCCATTCTGGCTTGACTTGAATTCGGTAATTCTTTCATCTACTTCTATTTGGCATACAGGGTCTATGGCCATGGTTCCTCCATATTGAAATTCGATTGTCCCTCGCGTCGAAAGGATGGCTGCAGTTTGAGTACGTTATTTGCCTTGCCAAACTGCATTTTCTGGATAAAAATCTCTGACGCAATCCATGCCTATGCAACTTTGTTCACGGCGATGGGTTGAATAACATTAAAGCAGTTACAAAATTTCGATGAGTACTTGGAGGAAAGTTAGTTATGAAGAGAACGTTGCTTTCACTTGTTACAGCAGCGGCCTTGATGGCTGCAACCACATCTCCTTTGTTGGCCCAGGGAACGTCTGGGTCGCCAGGGGCGGCATCATCGACCGGGAGACCCGGCCACAGGGAACATCATCCTGAGATTCGCGCGGCCCTGAAACATCTGAACATGGCCAAGGCGTCTCTGCAAAAGGGCTCCAAAGATTTCAGCGGTCACCGCGAGAAGGCGCTCGATCTAACCAACCAGGCGATTCAGGAGTGCCAGCAGGCCCTGCAGTCGGACAAGCAGTAACGGTGTTTGTTGAACGAGAGGGGCGGGGCATGGGGAGAAGGCAAATGCGCGCCCCTTTCTTAATTGCTGCATGGTAGAGACGTAGCTTGCTACGTCTCATCCAGACGATTTGTCATGAGGAAGATCAAAAAAAGAGTGCTGGGCCACACTTGAACCAGCACCCGGTTAAGAGAAGTTTCCAGGAGCCAGTTGAGCGGCACTGGCGCTGTGACGTAAACCAAAAAGTATCCAATAACCGTCAAATACAGCGTGCGCAAGCAAATCTTTTCTTCAATGCTCGCCGGTTTCTTCACTCCGGCCAGCAAGACATACAAAGCCAGGAATGGCGTTATGGTCAGGGCCCATCCGCCAAAATGCAGCACCTGGTCTGCGAATGCTTTCGCAACCGTGCGCCAGCGGGAGATGCGCCCAAGCATCTTCAGAGCCGTTAGAAATGGGGAAGACAAATCATTGTGCCCCGCAAGGTTTAGTTTGAAATAGGCCAGCATCACCAGTACCGGCCCCAGTCCTGCTGCCAGCAGCACCAGTTGCCGCAAGTACGTGCGTATCCCTTGTTTGCGAAGCGTAGTGATCAGATGGGCCAGGAGCAGGCAAGCCAGAAACAGGCTGCCTTCATTCTTTGTCCATGCTGCGAACCCGGCGGTAGTTCCGGCCAGCACCAGCATGCTGTTGCTCTGCGCTGCCGCTCTTTCATGCAGACACAGCAATACGAGGGTGGCGAGGAAGAAGAATCCCAGAGGAACATCAGCGTACTGCGCTCCTCCCAGAACAAGAAAAAAAGACGAGGCCAGCAGAACGGTAACCGCCAGGAATCCTTGACTTCTGCTGCCCAGAACAGACAGAGATAAAAAAAGCAGCCCCACAGTAGCTGCGGTGAACAGAAACCCAATCAGAATTGGTACCAGCGGGATATCCGCTCCTGCATAGCTCCACCCGCGTGCAACGCTGGCCGGGATAAGCAGCGGATAGTCCGTGTGCGAGATGGCTCCCTCGGCGGAAAACGCATCGCGCCAGTGTGGCCCACCCAGGAACAGGAACTTTGCCCGCAGGTTCCAGATGCCCCAGGCGTCCCATCCGCCTTGTATGGCTCCGCGTGCAAACCAGAGAAACCCTTTTCCGGCGACGAACAGCGTAAAGAAGAACGTTATAGCTGCAACCCATTCGATCTTCGACTTCGGGTAAGGCGTGCGCCTAGTTCTAACCGGCAGAGAATCAACTTGTTGTTTTCGCCATCTGGCGCTCACCGCGAACGCTGACAAAACAAGCAGAAGTCCGATCTCGCAGCCAATCAATGCGCCTCCGGCGGTCCCAAATACTATTAACCAGAGGAAGAAAAGTAACGATGTAATTCCAAAGCCCATGCCCACGGAAAGCGAGATTATTAGCAGAAGGTCCGGCAGCAGTCGCCGCTGTCTGGGCCACAACAGGCAGGTAAAGCTGAAGCCCAAGCCCAGCGCGACCAGGATTGACATAACAATCTTGATCACCGGCCGGCATTTCTCCTGAGCAGCATCAGGCCATTCCCAAAATCTTTCAGGACTACGAACTGCTGGCTGCTGATGGAAGCCGCGGTGGAGCCGGCAGGGAAGTCTCCGATCAAAGGATCGCAATCAGCCGTGGGGCGAACCACCAGGGGAGCGAGCGCATACTGTGCCAAGAAGTAATGTTTCTTGGCATCGAACGAGTTGTCGGGGTTCGGCATATAACAGACGACCCCGCGTTGGGGGAGCATGCTCTTAATGCCATCGAAGCGGCCCAGGTAAAGATTGTCCACATCGGGCGAGTGTGATTGGTAAGTGAGTTTCAACAGTTGCCCGCTGGAGAGCAAACTGACTGCCAGCAAGCATAGTGCCCCGGCTATGCGAATAGATGACCTGAAGTTCACCTGAAGTGTTGACCTCGTATAATCAAGACCGTCTTGTATAACACACTTCGAGCGCAGCCCCCGAGGTTTATTCAGTACGAGATCGGCGAGTTGTTTTGCGAGTATGAATCAAAAGCAAGGGGAGAGCAGCCTTGTTTTGGCTGCTCTCCCCTTAGATAAAATACTTCACTGCCGGTTCGACACATTAGCGGCAGTTTTTGGCAGAAAGCTCCAGGTTTCACCCAACTTGCTTATCGTAGGATTGGGCGGATGCTTGCTGTCCCACTCCCCTACCTGCGCTTCAACACTGGGCACCTGCTCCGGAGAAAGATGGCTGCGCAACTTCTCAAGAAATTCTTGCGTGGGCCGGCTTGACATGAGCCATCCGCTGCGCTGGGCCAAGAGTGCCCAGAAGTAGGCCTGGCTGTAGTCAGGGGCAAGACCCCTTTTGCCTGCGTACAAGTGTGCAAGGTTCATGTAGCTGTTTCCATCGCCCTTTTCTGCGGATAGCTTGTATAGTCTGATTGCCTCGTTGATGTCTTGAGGAACCCCTGCGCCTTCCTCGTACAGTACCGCCAAATTATTTTCGGCCTGCGAGTTTCCCTGGTCTACTGCTTTCCGGTACCAGCGAGCCGCTTGGGAAATATCCCGGGCTGTTCCAACTCCGGTTTCATACATTGTGCCCAGCAGAAACTCTCCCGCCGCATAGTGCTGCTTTGCCGCCTCCTGGCACCAGCGCATCGCCTCTGGCGGATTGCGCTCTACGCCCATACCGTGGAAATACAGGATTGCAAGATTGACTTGCGCGGGCGCAAACCCCTGGTTGGCTGCTTGTGTAAACCAGGTTATGCTTCCTTGCAGGTCCTGGCGGGCGCCCAATCCGTTCAGCAGCAGGTAGGCGAGATCGTACTGAGCTGGCGCATAACCCTCTGCCGCTGCGCGCTGAAACCACTTGAAGGCCTGTTGCTCATCGCGAGGGACGCCTTCGCCCCTAACGTACAGATAACCTATCTGGGTTTGCGCCTCAAGACTGCCAAAATTCGCTGCCTTAAGGAACCACTGGGCAGCTTCGACCGGATCATGTTGCACTCCCTTGCCCAGTTGGTAGGCCCGTGCCATCTTGAGTTGGTCCTGAACATATCCAGCTTCCGCGCGGTTAAACATATGTTCAACGTGCATGTCGGCGGAAAGAGAAGAATCCTGCGCTGTCGCCAGCGCTGGAGCAAGCAGTAAAAGGATGGTTGCCGCTGCAATCTCCCGCAGCGAAGTTTGTATGATAGCTCTACTTATAATTAGGGACCGCATAGTCCACCTCCAAAAAATTACAAAGCCGGCCAGTAACGATCACGGGACGGCCTCCGATGGTTGCGGTCAGCCGGGTTTTAGATCAACACCAGCAAATCTTGTTTCGAATCACCTCTGTGGCTTCCGGGGGGACACGGAAAGCGATTTTCAGAATCGCCTTAACACCAGCGAATTTTCTTGCGAATCACCTCTGCAGAAACGGGTAAGCCGTCTTGGATGTTGATGCGCTCGATTTCTCCATGCTTTAAATCGCGGCAAAATCGAATCAGCGCCTGCCATGACGGGTGGATCTCGTTGTTGGCGCTGGCAGCATCAACCGCCACAACCTTCGCCCGCAACGGAATCTCTTTCTTTTTATTGCCAAAATCTTCCATGTACTCGGTCTCCATCTACTACTCTTCTATTAACACTCGGAGGAGCTAATTTTGTCCAAAAGAAAAACTAAATGGTTGCAATCAGTTAAATTTGGGGTATATACTTAATCGTTTTTTAACATTTCAATTTATTTCGACTTCTCATTTATACAACCTGCGCTCCCTCGGTTTGGTTAACAGAGAATTAAATGTAGACAAAAATGGTTGTAGCTTTGAAAAACCTCTCGTTTTAAATCAGTCTTTCTCTGCCGTCAGAAACAGGGCCAATCCCCACACCAAAACAAATGTTCCTAAACTGGCCATGAGCAGAATTGGTATCCAGCCGGCCGTGCTCGAGGTGAAAGTCCAGAGGCTATCCAGGTGGAACGCGCTTGAGTTCGAGGTGTCGTCGAGCGAAAACAGCCAGTCGGCAATCGGGTTCCATTGCCACGCTGCCAGGCCGAGTGCGGCCAGCAGTATGCTGATCAATGCAATTTTTTCTGTGACCGCAATGGGTCTGGTCATGCGCTCAACCGCCCCGCTGCGCAGGCGTAGTTCCGATCTCCACCAGAGCGTGCCCGCAGAGGCGAGTTGCGGCTTTTGCAGGGTCTCGCGCCGGGCTTGCTGCAGGGTTTGACTCACCAGCACAAGGTCATTGCAATCGGCGCAAGCGGCCACGTGCGCGAGCAATGCTGGATCGCATGCTTCGGGCCATCGTCCCTCCCGTAGTGCTGCTGCAACTTCTTTTCGTTGGGTGCAAAAATATGACTTCATGTGTTTCTCCCCGGCTCGGGTGTTGCTTGCCGCAACAAGCGGGCCAGCTTCCTTCTCGCCCGGAATAGCAGGAGCCGGATGCTTGCCGCCCCCAACCCCGTGATCTGGGCGATCTCACGATGCGTGCAGCCTTCCGCGTAGGCCAGCCAGAGCAACTGCCGTTCTCGCGTATTCAGGCGTGCGAATGCGGGTCCGAGCAATGCCTGCGAATCAATGCGCTCAGAGGCGCGGTTATCTGGCGCAATCAATGCCGTTTCGGGAACGTCTTCCAGCGTTGTCGTCTGAGGCCGGCGCCAGTGGTCGCGCAATAGATTGCTTGCGATCCGGAACAAGTATCGCCGGCATGACTCTTCGTCGTCTTGCCTGCGTCCGGTGGCGCACAAAAACCGTAAGTAACTTTCCTGCAGCAGATCGTCAGCCAGAGCGGCATTGCCGGAGACGCGTGCCAGATAAGCCCATACCGCCCGCGCCGTCCGATGATAGAAGCCGGCGAATATCTCCTCATCCATGAGCGGCGCGTCCGTTTCTGCCGTATCGCGGGCGCTCGCTTGCGGAATGGCATCGTCCCAGGTCACAGGTCTTGTTCAATATATTATGGCGTCAAAGAGTCAGGGCTGTTTCAATTAGTCTCTGGTGTCCACGCTCGCGCCGCCTTGGGATTGTGCCTTCCCAGGCAACAATCCCAGATGCCGGGCCAGTAGAAATGAGAGCCCTGCCGAGATCACAAACCCAAGCCCCAGCATAAGCCCCAATGTTCCGAATACCAGAAGTGGAGAAGAGGCGTCGGGAACGCTGCCCCGCACCCAAATCAAACCCAGGCCCCCCAGAGTCAGCACCACGCCAAACTGCAAGGGGAAGAGGATCCTCCCCAGCGAACTGCCGGCATACGGTTGGAAGTTTGAAGGCAACGATACCGATTCAAGAAAGCGCTTCCCAGCTCCGCCTTGCACATAGGCCAGCAATTCTTCGTTGCTGCTGAACTTATCGAGCAGCTTGTTGCAGATATCGGTCTGCACTTTGAAGTGCCGCGACCAGCGCCGGTTTTCCAGCAGCACACGTGATATCCACAGCAGCGCGCCCAGAATGCAAACAAAGACCAGAAAGGGCACCGCGTCTCGCATGACCTCGCGGGTATACTCCCGGTTGGGGTCGTTCACATCGAACGATACCATCCCTCGGTCGAGGCTCAATCTCGGACCTTGTTTCCCCCTAATTCCAAAATTGCTGAATAAATAAAACTCCGGATTGCGGACGATCTCCGGATGACCCTGCAGGAACTGGACCAGTGCCGGATTAGTGCGGCCCACGTATTCCTGATCGCTGAGCAGTGACGGATCATGTGCAACCACACCGGTCAGTTTCGGGCTTATCCGCAACAGCTTGAACAGCTCTTCTCTGGTCGCCGCCAGTTCTTCATCGCTGATCGGTGCAGGGCTGGCCACGGGGGTCTGGACCTTTTCCGTAACACGGGATGCCGGCGATTGTGCCATGATCGAAGTTGCACAGAACAACGCAATCCATAATGCCGTCCACCGGACAACTCTACCGGAAAGCCGGCGGTTTTTTTTAGTATTCATCTCTGATCCTCGCTCTTTTTTGCATTTCAGTATTTTGCTTGTTTGCTGCCTATACAACGGATGAGGACGCAATTCGGTTAACAGGAAAATGAATGCCAGGAATGTTCGTTGCCCTGCGGACATCCTTTGCGGAACGCTGGCTTGCCCTATGTCTTCATTGCGTTTCAATGACTAAAACTTCCATGATTTGCATAAAGGTCAGGAGACTTGTTTCGGACGCAATTATGATTGAGTAGAGTAATCTTGTGAGTCATTCAAGACGAATACCGATCTCTCAATTCCAAAATTATCCGACTACTCAAATATGATCACTCGCCGGGAATTCATAAAAACCACCGCACTTGCTACGGCCGCGGCCGCAGCCACGAACCACGTATCCTTTGCCCAAACTGTTCCTGCAACTGGTGCGGTTTCGCAACGTCTCTTGACCGGGTGGGAGTACTACCAGGGAAGCCTGGGCGGCATTTGGGAAGTATGGCGCGGCGGCAAGGCCATCGAAACGACTGCCTGGCAGGCGATCACCATGCCGCACTGCTTCAACGCTCGCGATGCGGTTGATCCCGATCAGTCTTACTACCAGGGCCCTGGTTGGTATCGCACCAGGTTGAAGCTGGCTCCCGACCCGTTTCCTGACGGACGCATCCTGTTGCACTTTGAAGGTGCCGGGCAGAAGAGCGAAGTCTTCGTCAATCTTGAGAGCGTTGGCCGGCATATTGGCGGATATGACGAGTTCGTTCTTGATATCACCGAAGCTGCAGCCAAAGTCTTGAACTCGCCTAATAATGGTAATAAAGGTTCAAATGATAGTAATAAAGATACAAATGAAGTTCCTCTCGCCGTGCGCTGTGATAACTCGCGCGATTTAGACATGATTCCCTCCATCTTCAGTGACTTTAGTCTTTACGGAGGGCTTTATCGCTACGTGAATCTGGTCTATGTGCCCGCGATTTCGCTGGAGCGAATCCACATCAGCCCCACAGTCCAGCCCAACGGCCCAGCAAAGGTTTCTATCAAGGCCCGGCTTTACAACCCTGCATCACTTACCGATCAGGTACAGCTTTCTCTTCGCGTTCTTGATCCCAAGGGTAAAGTTGTACATAGTGCCGCCCAAAAGCTCGCACCCTGGAGCGACGAGCGTGAGCTATTGGCCTTTGATATAAAGACGCCGGAATTGTGGTCGCCAAAAAATCCTGCTTTATATCATTGTGAAGTCACACTGAGCAGCACACATGGCGAAATGAACGTCACCGAGCGCTTTGGACTTCGCTTCTACGAGTTTGTTGATCACGGTCCTTTCAAGCTCAACGGTGAGCGCCTGCTGCTGCGCGGCACAACGCGCCACGAAGACCACGCAGGCCTGGGCTCCGCTATACCTGAGGAGATCACCCGCAAAGAAATACAGATGATCAAAGATATTGGAGCGAATTTCCTCCGCCTCGGCCACTACCAGCAGTCGCGTATCGTGCTCAACCTCTGTGATGAACTTGGACTGATGGTCTGGGAAGAGCTCCCCTGGTGCCGCGGCGGAATCGGAGGCGAAGCCTTCCGGCAGCAGGCGCATAACATGCTGCGTAACATGATTGACCAGCACTATAACCACCCGGCGGTGATTATCTGGGGCCTGGGCAACGAGGACGACTGGCCGACCGAATACCCTGAGGTGAACCAGGAAAAAATCCGCGATTTCATGACGGGACTGAACGATCTTGCCCACAGCCTCGATCCTTCGCGCAAAACCGGAATTCGCCGCTGCCCATTTGCCAAAGACATTCCCGATATTTATTCGCCTTCGATCTGGGCAGGTTGGTATCGTGGGCGCTACACCGACTACAAGAATTTCTCAGAGACCGAGATGAAGCAGGTCAACCACTATCTGCACATGGAGTGGGGTGGCGATAACGACGCACGCCGCCACTCCGAAGATCTCGACCGCGCGCTCGCCAAGATTGACAGCGGAGCGCTGCCCACAGATCCCGCCCAACTCGACGCGCTGCTCAGCGGCGGGGTAGACGTTGCCTCGAAAAATGGCGACTGGTCAGAGACCTACATCTGCAATCTGTTCGATTGGCACCTCAAGGAGCAGGAAACCATGCCCTGGCTCACCGGCGCGGCGCAATGGATCTTCAAAGATTTTTCCACACCCGAGCGGGTGGAAAATCCGGTCCCACGCGTGAACCAAAAGGGAATGGTGGAACGCGACCTTACGCCGAAAGAAAGCTATTACGTCTTTCAATCTTATTGGACAGAAAAGCCGATGGTGCACATCTACGGCCACTCCTGGCCGGTGCGCTGGGGCGACGCCGGCGAGCAAAAGTTAGTCAAGGTTTACTCCAATTGCGAAACCGCCGAACTGTTTCTCAATGATGTCTCCTGCGGTGCGAAGAAGCGCAGCAGCCAGGATTTCCCCGCCGCCGGGCTGCGCTGGCATGCGAAATTCCAGCCGGGCAAGAACCATCTGCGGGTTATCGCCCACAAGGGCGGGAGCACGGTCAGCGATGAAATCAACTTCGAATATCAGACCGAGAAGTGGGAGGCGCCTGCGCAGCTCGAGCTCAAGGAAGTTGGACGTCAGGGCGACACGCTCACGGTAGAAGCCCGCCTACGCGATAGCAAGGGCGTGCAGTGCCTCGACAGCCGTAGCCTGGTGCGTTTCGGACTCGATGGCGACGGCACGTTGCTCGATAATCTCGGCACATCTACCGGTTCGCGCGGACTTGAGCTTTATAACGGCCGGGCCGTCATCAGTTTGTTGCGGAACGGCGGCAAATCGGAAGTCAGTGTGTCTTCGAAAGGCATTCCAACGGCCTTTCTGACCGTCGAGTAGCTTAGGTAGAGACGTAGCTTGCTACGTCTCGTCTCTACGGATGATCTGCTTTCAGCTCCCAAACACAACAACGTAGTCTCTTCCCGCCTGAACATCCAGCAAGATATCGCCATCCTTCGCGGTTGCATAGTGAACTGATTTTCCGTTGCTGCGAATGGACGCAATCTTCTGGCCACGGGGAGGGCGCAGCTTATGCTGGCCATCTGCTGTTGCATGCAACACCGCCAGCGTCGCTTTTCCTTTCTCCCAAGCAACATCCAGGGTTATCCCGCCACGGGCGCGCAGGCCGATGAAGTGTCCATTGGCCCACTCATGCGGCAGGGCGGGCAAGAAGCTGATCTCGCCGGCGTGGCTTTGTAAAAGCATTTCCATCATTCCCGCCGGCCCGCCAAAGTTCCCGTCAATCTGGAATGGGGGATGATTATCAAACATGTTGGGCAGCGTCGAGTGACGCAGCAGCACCAGCAGACTGTCATGCGCAAGCTCAGCTTCTTCGAAGCGTGCCCAGCAGTTCAAAACCCAGGAGCGGCTCCAGCCGGTCTGACCGCCACCGTCTTGCAATCGGCGCTCGAGTGAAACCCGGGCTGCCTTCGCCAGCTCCGGAGTTCCACGCAACGTAATCTCGTTCCCCGGATACAACGCAAACAAATGTGAGATATGCCGATGACCGGGCTCAACCTCGTCATAATCCTCTGCCCATTCCTGCAGTTGGCCATACTTGCCAATTTTTAGAGGAAGCAAACGCGTCCGCGCATCCATGAGTTTCTGCTTGAAATCGGCGTCAACCCGGAGCAACTGGCTGGCCTCGATCACGCGGCTGAACAGCGCGTAGGTAATTTCCATGTCCATCGTCGGTCCCATGCACATGCGGGCGCGCTGGCCGTCGCTGGTGCGGTAGGTGTTTTCCGGGGAAGTGGAAGGTCCGGTAACCAGGTGGCCCTTGCCATCATCCACCAGATAATCGAGCAGAAATTCCGCTGCCTCCTTCATGATGGGATAAGCCCGGTGCGCCAAAAATTCACGGTCGCGTCCAAAATCGTAGTGCTCCCAAAGATGCAGGCTCAGCCAGGCTGCTCCCATCGGCCACATCCCCGGACCAACGCTATCCACCGGCGCGGTGTGTCCCCAGCCATCTGTGTTGTGATGGGCCACGAAGCCACGCGCTCCGTACATCTCTTTTGCCGTCTGCCGGCCCATGGGCTGCATGTTCTCGATCAGGTCGAATAAAGGTTCGTGCATCTCGGCAAGGTTGCCGGTCTCTGAGGGCCAGTAGTTCATCTCAATATTGATATTGATGGTGTACTTGCTGTCCCAGGGCGGCGTCATGCTGTCATTCCAGATGCCTTGCAGGTTCGCCGCCATGCTTCCGGGCCGGCTGCTCGCCATGAGCAGGTAGCGGCCAAATTGGAAGTATTGCTCTTCGAGCTGAACGTCGGTCTCGCCGCTCTGCACGCGCTTGAGCCGCTCATCGGTGGGGATATCGGTTTTATCTTTTTCGTCCTTACTATCGAGCACCAGTTCGACCCGCCGGAAGAACTTCTCGTGGTCTGCGACATGCGCCGAACGGAGCTGATCAAAAGGCTTATCAGCGGCTTTCAGATATTGCTCGCAAGCTTCCTTAGGATCTTTGCCGCGCAGATCGGTGGCCGCGATTAATAGAAGTGTCGCACTATCGGCTCCGTCTACCTCAACTTGGTCGCCCTCAGTCTTTACCTTGCCGCCTTGCGGCACAGCACGCAGCACCGAATAGAATTTTGCGCCTACTTTTTTCTCCGTGGCATGGCGTTCGGTGTCGCGGGCAATGGCTTCACCTGACATGACCACGCGATCCGGTGCAACGGCTTCGGTCTTGCTGTCTTGCTCGCGGTTCAAGGTGGCGGAAAACGAAACCATGCCCGGCTTATCGCACGTCTGGTGAACGACCAGCACTTGATCTACGGCAGACGAAAAAATCTCACGCGTGCAATGAGCGCCGCCTGTGCTGTAGCTGACGCGGGCTATGCCGCTGTCGAGATCAAGCTCACGCCGATAATCGCTGACATCGCTGGCAGTGGCAGCAAACTTAATCCAGAGATCTCCCAGCGGCTGATACGGCGGTTGCCGCTTGGGAATTCCCATCATGGTATTTTCCGCCAGGGCCTGGGCCTCGAGTGGCTTGCCGGCAAAGAGCAGGCGCCGCACTTCGGGCAAATTCCTTAATGCCTCGGGATTATTGCGGTCGCGTTTCTCTCCCGCCCAGACTGTGTCTTCGTTGAGTTGGATATGTTCCGTGTCAACCTTCCCAAAGACCATGCCGCCCAGGCGTCCGTTGCCGATAGGCAACGCTTCCACCCACTTTGTGGCCGGTTGGCGGTACCACAAAATCATTGAAGGGTTGGAAGGCGAAATGTTGCGGGTTTCTGGAGCACTGGTTTTGTCGTTGGGTGCTGCAGAAAAAGGTAGTGCAATGCACAAAAGAAAAACTGAAGCGAATTTTCGCAACATTCATCTCTCCGTATCAGGTGAAGCAATTCCCAAATTGGTGTATGCGCGTGACGCCGAAGCTAAGCCCCGTGTTCTTTGTGATCCCTTAACGCACTGCTGAAGCCGTGCTCTTCCACGGTGATGGATACAGTAATTCACGGAAATGGATACAGTAATTGTGGAATCGCTCTAATAGTTATATTCCGGCCCGCTCCAGATGTCTCATGTGGTTTAACTGTTGAAACGGATTTCCCGCGGACGAGTGCCCGGGTTTGGGGCTTGCAGTTTGAAGCTTGCATCTGGTGCTTACGATGGCGGGTTTATGGAGGTCGCCCGCGTGGCCGTCTGCGGGTTTTGCAGCGATTTGTTCATCGAAGACGAACGTTGTTTCACCAATAGAGTCTGGATACTTTCCAGAAGCGAAACGCGTTCAATGGGCTTCGTCAAGTAACCGTCGAAGCCGGCCTCAAGACCTTTTTGGCGGTCACTCTCCATGGCGTAGGCGGTCAATGCGAGCACGGGAATTTTGTTGAAGCGCCCGTCCGCGCGCAGATGGCGCAGCACTGCGTATCCGTCGAGCCCAGGCAATTGGATATCCAGCAGTATCAAGTTCGGAGTGGTTTCTTCAATCTTCTGAAACGCATCATTGTGGTCGCGGGCCGCGATGACCTTGTATCCTGCGAGTTCCAGCATCTCCTGCACAAGTTCACGGATCAGGTTGTGGTCTTCCACAAGTAGAATGGTCTCCATCACGCTCCGTTTTCTAATTCAGCAGCACGCTATGCTGCAGTTGTGACAGCAGATCGTTTTTCCAGGAGCCCTGCCGGGGAAGCAAAGTGCTTATTTCCCGCGTTAACACGCCGAGATCGTTCTTTGAAAGTTTCTGGCCTGTGAGGATGAATATGGGAATGCCGCCCCACTTCGGGTCACTTCTTATGCGCTGCAGTATATCAAACCCTTCCATCTGTTTTGTCAGCAGGTTAATAATAAGGGCGCCAACATTGATTGTGGAAAGCAGTTGCATTGCCTCTTCGCTGGTTTGCGCGGTTTTTGTCTTATAACCTTCTGTGATGAGGGTTTCTTTCACGAAATCGAGTGTTGGCAAATCATCATCCACGACCAGGACCCAGCCGGTTCTTTCTTCCGTGCTGGGCGGCGTGATTGCGCGCAACGATTCCA
Source organism: Terriglobales bacterium (assembly GCA_035487355.1). NCBI lineage: Bacteria > Pseudomonadati > Acidobacteriota > Terriglobia > Terriglobales > Terriglobales bacterium. Next base: position 17,955 of record DATHMF010000017.1, read on the forward strand.
CCAGCCGGGATTTTTCAAGAGGCTTAAGCAAATAGTCTGCCGCTCCGAGGGCAAATCCCAATTTCTGATGCTCCAGCACCGAGACCAGCACAATCGGGATGTGCCTGGTTTCCGGTTTTTTCTTCAGTTCTACCAGCGCTTCCAGGCCATTGCCTCCAGGCATCAGGATGTCGAGAGTAATCGCATCGGGCATCAAGATTCGCGCTTTCTCCACGGCCTCTGCCCCAGAGTGTGCCACCACGGTTATGTAATCTTCTTCCTCCAGGGCGCGGACCATGAAGTCGCAGGCGGCATGATCATCATCCACTACCAGGACCAGGGGTTTCTCACGGCGGGGAAGAATGCCACAGGTGAATTGATGTTTGTTGGAAGCCGCGGCCGGGCCCGGCGCAAGCGCGGGCTTTTCTGCCGGTATGGTAAAGCTGAACCGGCTTCCTGGCTGAAGCCCGCTCTCCACCCGGATTTTTCCGCCGTGCAGTTCGACCAGCCTTTTGGTGATGGAAAGTCCCAGTCCTGTGCCTTCTCTTGTTCCCTGGGTTGTTGTCCCAACCTGGCGGAATTCCTCAAAGATCACCCGCTGGTCTTCTGGACTGATGCCCACGCCTGTGTCCGTGACTAAGATGGTCGCAAACTCTTCGCCCTGTACAACTTCCACTCCTACCCAGCCGCCCTCGGGAGTGAACTTGATCGCATTGCTCAGCAGGTTGTACAAGATTTGCCGCAGGCGGACCCGGTCGGCATAGACCTGCAAGTTTTCAGGCACGTCGTGCTCGATCTGAATATTTTTTACCATTGCCAATGCCGAGAGATTCACCAGGACCTCAGAAAGTGCTGTCTGCAGCACACAGTTTTCCTGACGTAGCTCCATGCGTCCGGCATCGATCTTCGACATGTCGAGAACACCGTTGATAAGTTCCAGCAGATGCCGTCCGCTCTGGCGTATGTTTTCCGAAAAGCGTTTGTGTTTTGGGGTGAGGATACCGCTGCTGTCTTCGGCAAGCAGATCCGAAAATCCAATAATGGCCGTCAGCGGAGTGCGCAATTCGTGGCTCATGTTGGCCAGAAACTGGCTCTTCAGTTGATTTGCGTGTTCTGCTTCTCTCTGCCGCAACTTCAACTGTTGGTTGGTTTGGATGAGGTCTTCTTTCCTTTGCTCTGACAATTTCGCATTTTGCACCAGCAAGACCACCTGCGGAATAAGGTGGGGAAGGGCCAGCGCAGTTCCTACCGAGGCTGCTGCCGTGACCACCTTCACCGCGCCGGACAGCCAATAAACTGGCGTCCAAAGAACAACCACTTCCATGAAATGAGTGAATCCGCAGGCAACGATAAAAGTACCAAAGGCCAGATAGACCCAGCGAAAGGGAAGGATGCCCATCTCGCGGCGCAGCCTTCTTTCCAGATAGATCAAGGTGACCGAGATCGCAACATAGGAAACCCAGATCAGCACATCGGAAACCAGGTGAAGCCCCACTAGCCTGGGATTTCGCAGATAACAGTAAACGTGCGGCAAAAAGTTGGCGGAAAACAGGTTCTTCCACCAACCCAGCGCAACCGAGAGCAAAATCATGCTTACGGCTAAAAATGCAAAACTGATGTTGATAAGGCGTGAATATTTCGCTTTCAAAGAAAATGCAGATCCAACGCCGGGATTTGCCGTGGCCATGGTTAGGGTACTCCTCCTGGAGGTCGCAAATGTTTTTTACAAGTGCTTGTGATGCTTGAAGGGGGGATGAGCCTGTTGCCTAGCGTAGCATTAGTCTTTTCTAACGCAATACTATTTTCAGGCGTGTACTCGAGTATTGAAGGGGAGAGCGTTTCAGTTGCGGACGCTTGTACAGAGATAAATAGCTTCTTCCAGCTTCTCGCCGGTGTGCATCTATGTGTTCGACCCATGTAAATCAATGAGTTACAAGCTGAACGAGATAATATGTGGCTCGTCAATGTAGGCGCTCTCTTGGGGTTTTTCAAATTGGGAAAATTTCAGAATGGCACAAGAAATTAAAAAAGGTCGCATCATCGTGTGTTCTCTAGAGAGATCTCAGTGTTTCTGGGGTGTGCTGTCCTTACTTGGAGCTGTTGCGAGTACATCTTGGTCCAGAAACGCCAAGTAAGCGCTCACCAGGCGGTAACTCTGGAAATAGTCGTTGAAGTGGACCTCGCTGTAGTTGTCCTTAGGGCTGTGCAAGACTGAAAGTGTGGCTTGCGTCAGCGAGTGGAGCGTGATCGTCGGGACCTCGCGTTGTCTGAACGACTCTTCATCCGATTCTCCTATCTTTTCCACGTCCATTCGCGTCAGTGGTGACTTCAATGCATGTGCGATTCTCACTAGCTTGCGGATAAGCTCAGGGTCCGAATGGCTCACCCACACCTCGGTGGGGCCCAATGCCAGCGTGTCCATGCAGACCATGAGTTTGATCTTGCTTACTTGCTCCGGCGTGAGGCTGCTCACGTAAAACTTCGAGCCTACCAGCCCCATTTCTTCTCCTGCGAATGAGATGAAAAGAAAGGTGTACCTTCGCGGCTCATCTTTGAGCGCCTGGTAAAGGCTGGGCAGCATGGAGGCGCCACTCCAGTTGTCTACTACGCCATCGCCTCGGTCCACATGATCGAAGTGCGCTGCCACCACAATGATCGAGTCAGTGCTTCCCGGCAATTCGCAGATAATGTTCGGCTGCTGAAGCCCTTGCACTGGTTGCTCCGTGAGTTTGTCTCCAGTGCAGCCCGCTTCCTGGAAAAATCGCTTCAGCGTAGCCTCTCGTCGGCTGTCGTTGCCCTTGTAGCTCTTCAACCGTTCTTCTACCACTTCACGACTCACCGTTTGGAAGTGCAACTGCAGCTGTGCAGAAACTGGGATTACTCCAACCATAAGCACGCCGATCAGGCCGAACACGTCTGCCCGCAAACCTCTCAAAATGAAAACTCCTTTTTGCTTTAGCAGTATACGAATATAAGGATTCTAAAACGGGGTGGCTACTACTGGAAAACAAAACTACTTTTTCTCAACATTTATCCCGTGTTCGTTCGCGGTAGGTGCAGAGGGTTCCCCCAGACGCCAGCGGCCTGGGGGATCAGATTTGCTTGAAACTGGAAACTCAAAACTTGCAACTGCTTTTTAAGCAATTTTCATCGGCTGCTCGGCTACTTCTTTGCTTTCCGAGCCGGAGTTGATCTTTTCCCCGGATTGGCCCGCTCTGCGGACATCAATCTTACCCTTGAAGAAGGCGCCGTCTTCCACACTGATGCGTTGTGCTATTACGTCTCCGGTAAGCGCTCCCTCACTGCGGACATCCAGCCGATCGCTGGCATTCACGTTTCCAAGAATCTTGCCTTGCACAATGATTTCACGCGCCGTGATATCGGCCGAGACCTGCCCGTTGCGGCCCACGGTCACGCGGGTTCCCGGAAGGTTGATCGAGCCTTCGACCTTGCCTTCAATGTGAAGCGATTCGGAGCCGGTGATCTCGCCCTTAATGACGAGAGATTTGCCGATGATGGCGGCCTGGTCAGTCGAAGTTGTGCTTGCGAGCGTTGTGCGGGTCGGTACAGGTTCACTCATTGTGGTGGGGCCATTCGACATTGTTGGTTTGGAGGGGGGCGGTGGCACGCTAGCCGTGTCGGGCGAATTCGTCTGTTTCCACATTTTCTATTCCTCTCTCTCTGGCTGCTCCTGAGAGGCACGCTTGGGGGAGCGTCCTTACAAAGGAAGTTAATAATTTGGTTGATGTCCCACTGCTGCGACGCAGGCGATATTAGTACTACATTCACCTGCACAGTAGGTCACGGAGGTACAGCTACTATCGTGCGCTTTTTATATTTATTAATGTTTGGTTAAAACGGATGACGAGCGCAGGTGCTTCATTCGTGGTGCAACAACGAGGAAAACTGCATAAATGGGACTGACCCGAAAGCTGCCTCTGCGTTCCTCAGAGGCCTCTGCGGTTAAAGGTTTTCTGATTCCCATTACCGTTTGTCTGCGGCTGAAAAAACCTTGGAATGGAACTGCAGCGACGCCGGCAGGTGCTCGGCAAAGTAGCTCCAGTCGTGGCCACCCGGATAGATGTGGAACTCGTGGGGAACGCCACGCGTAACCAATATCTTATGCAGTGCCTCTGAGCCGGCCTCAAAGCCGTAGTCGTCTTCTGAGCCGCAGTCGAAGTAGATGTGCAGCCCTGTGAGGCGGCTGGTGTGGGCCAGCGTGAGCGGGCTATTGTGATCCCAGAAAACTCGATCGGGAGGCGAGCCGAATACCCTGCCCAGAATCCGCAGCACGCCATTTTGTTGCACGCCGGCGGAGCTGACCGCCGGCAGCTTCTCAATCAAGGCAGCGCTATGCGCGCTGACCGAGCCAAACAGCTCGGGATGCCGAAAGGCCAGATGCAACGCCCCATAACCGCCCATGGAAATCCCACTGATGCCGCGCGTTGCGCGTCCCGCCCGAACCCGGTAATGATTTTCAATGTAGGGCAGAAACTCCTGCACAAAAAAATCTTCATAGCGGCGGCGGCCATCGTGCGAGTTGATAAAGAAGCTGGTGTCTCCGGCGGGCGTCACGATGAGGTAGTCGCCCATCTTGCCCTGCTCCCACAGGTCTTCCGTCAAATTCCACGCCCCTGAATCCAGCAACATCTGTTCGTCGGAGCCCAGGCCGTGCAGGAAGTAGAGCACCGGATAGCGGCGTGTCTTATCTTTGTCATAGCTGGGCGGCAGAAAGACGCAGTATGCCACCTGCTGGTGCATGATCTGGCTCTGTATCGCGTGGCACTCCGCGCGTCCACTGGCATGTGCAGAGAGGGTTATGAAAAGACAGGCAACGAGGGCGCAGCAGCGGAGCGCAGCCAACTTATGAACGAACCGGCAACTGGCGACCTGTCCCGGCGCGCCGTGGACTGGCCACCGGCGACTGCTACTCATACCTTAGCGCTTCCACCGGATTAAGCTTCGCAGCCCGCGCCGCCGGATAAAGTCCCGCACCCAGGCTGACAATGACGGCGAAGGCAATCGCTCCCAGCACCAGCCACCAGGGCACGGCGAAGACGTTGGTGGGGGGCAGGTCCTGCCGCCGTAGATAAATGTTGGCGGTCACGGTGATGATCCGCCCGATCAACCAGCCCAGGCCCACGCCCAGCGTCCCGCCGAACAATCCCATTACTCCGGCTTCGACGAAGAAGAGTTGTTTCACGTCGCGGTCAGCCGCGCCCAGCGCTTTAAGAATCCCGATCTCGCGCCGCCGCTCCAGAATGGCCATCACCAGCGTATTAATGATGCCGAGCATAGCCACTGCCAGCGCCAGGCTGCCAAAGATCCCCAGCAGCAGGTCGAACACAGCAAAGAACAGGCGCAAGTCGCGGGTGGCGTCCTGCAAGGAAAAGGCGCCAAACCCCATCTTCTTGATCGCGGCCTCGACTGCCTCCACCTGTCCCGGGCCCTCGGTCCGCACCGTCAGGTTGCTGTAAGCCGGCTTGCTCCCTGAACCGCGCAAAATATTCTGCAGGTCGTTGCCCTGCGTTGCCCTTAGCGCCTCTCCCAGCTTTTGTGGAATCAGCACGCGCCCACTGCCCATGCCGCCAGGCCCTGCAGCCGCTTCAGTATCTATGATGCCGACGATGCGCAATGTTTTTTCTTTCGGCACAACTGAAATGCCCGGGTTGCCGGAGGGGTCGCTGCCTTCACCGCTGCCTGCAGGATCGCCGCCCGGTTGTGCGGCCAGCGCCTGGCGTTCGGCATAACGCACTACCAGCTCTTTACCGATGAGCGAAGAAGGCTGGTCAGAGAGTTCTTTCGCGAACTCAATCTGCAAGATGGCCTCATCTGCCGAAGGGCTGGAAAAAAACGAGCCTTGCATGCCATCAAAAGAACCGTTTCCGCGTGAAGAGTCCGGTACCCCCGCCACCATGGTTGCATACGGACTGCCGTTGTAGCGCACCTCCGTAGGGAAGCGCACTTGTGGATAAACCTCTATCACACTGGGCAGGTGCTCAATCTCCTGGCGGGCACCTTCATCGAGGCGCCGGAACTCGCGTGGTCCATTCACCGCACTCGGCGTCACATCTGGCGAAGTATTGGATGATGAAGCATTCGATGTACTAGAGGAAGGTGTTGCATTGGGCTGCGCGCTGTTGGACGCCGCCGCATCCGTTCTCTCTCGCCTGCTAAACCCACGGAAGTTCATGTTTGCCCGCGACATTACGAATACCGTGTCAAACAATCCCGAGTGGGCCAGCCGCCGGTTGGCAAGCTGTTGCAGTCCCACGCCCAGGGAAAGCATGGCCACCAGCGAAGCCACACCTACGGCCACGCCCAGCGTTGTCAGCGAATTCCGCAGCAGGGATTCGCGCAGATTACGCACCGCCAATTCCGTCAGGTCGCCCGCCTTCATGCCTTGACCCCGCTACTAATCAGTTTTCCGTCCGCCAACTCCACAATGCGATGCGAAAACTTCTCCGCCAACGGCCTCTCGTGCGTGACCATCACAATCGTCACCCCTGACTGGTTGATCTCCCGTAACAGGTTCATGATCTCAATTCCGGTTGCACTATCCAGGTTTCCGGTGGGCTCGTCTGCCAGCAGGATCGCCGGCCGGTTCACCAGCGCCCGCGCCAGCGCTGCCCGCTGCTGCTCACCGCCCGAGAGTTCGCTCGGCCTGTGGCTAAGCCGCTTTTCCAGGCGTACGCGCTCCAGCGCCTCGCGCACTCGTCCAGCGCGCTCGCCGCGCTCCACCTCGGCAAGGCGCAGCGGCAGCTCAACGTTTTCTTCGAGCGTCATTCGGGGAAGCAGGTTAAAGGCCTGGAAAACCATGCCCACAGTGCGGCTGCGATAGCGCGCCAATTCTATTGGATTCAATTCAGAAAGGTTGCGATCATGCGCAAAGATAGCGCCTGAAGTAGGGCGGTCCAGCCCGGCCATGAGGTTTAAAAGCGTGGATTTCCCCGAGCCTGAGCTTCCCAGCAGCGCCACGAACTCGGCCGCGCCCACCTGCAACGACACCTCGTCCACCGCGCGGATAAGCGCAGACCCCATCTGGTATTGCCGCGTCACCCGTTCAGTACGCAGGGCGGCCCCGCCGTTCGTTGGCATCATTTACTTTCGATGTTACTACACAGATAGACGTTCCTGCGGAGGCTTCTTATGTTAAGAAACGCAAAGAAAAGTAACGGTAGAAAAGCAGTTCCCAGTTCTTGGTTGTCAGAAAAGCTCACCGCGGATAACGCGGATTTGCACGGATCGGCTTTTTGGGGGTACCCCCCTTGCTGGCTTGGGTTGCGGAAAAGAAGCCCTTAGCCTTTGGCTCTTAGCTCTTAGCTTTTAGCCAAAAACAAGAGTTCACCGCAGAGGACGCGGAGGGACGCAGAGGCGTATATAGGCAAATCGCCCTAGCGACGGGATACTGCTCTTATGAATTTTCAAAGATCTAATGGGGCGTCATTCCTTTCTGTTTTCCTCAAATCTTACGGATGTCATCCGGGCCGTACTGGGGATAGCGGGACGGCTGCGGGGGTGGCGCGGGCTTGTTGGGAACGACGACCGGGGGAAAGGGTGAACTCCCGTGCAGGATTCGTCGCTGAGACAGGGGTGCTGGTTGATTTGGTGGTGCGGCGTTTGGGCTCGCGGCAGAGTCAGTGCCGGGGCTGGTCTGCCGGGCTTGATCAGGCCGGGCTGGGTGTTTCTCTTCTGGTTGGTTTCGCTTGCCGGGCACGGCGGAGGCGGCCACGGTGCTCTGGCCCAGAATGGTTGGCTGCGGCTTGGCGTTGTTCTGGTTCTGGTCCTGGTCTTTGTTATGGTCATCAGCGCGCCGTTCCGGGCGAGGAATCGGGGTAAAGAAGAACTTTACTTGGTCAGGACCGGTTTTTTTGGCGGCGCGGCCTTCTTCCTGGCGCTGCTCGCGCGCTTTTTCTTTCAGGACAGCGAGGACACTGTTGGCGACGTAGGTGAGGGTGCGTCCGGTGCGCAGGTCCATTTCACCACGGCAGATGTAGTTGGCGATGTCTTCCAGAAACTCGTGGATATGGGAGAGATCTTTCAGGGGCCGACGTTCGAAACCGGGCGGCAGGATGGTCTCAGGCGGACGGCTGCGGGTCTCTCCACCTTGCTTACGGGCCTGGGCTTGTTTTTCTTTCTGGCCGGGGTCGTGGAAAAAGCAATAGGGTTTGCCGGTCTGGGGATCGGCTCTACAGCCGCTGCCGTCTTGGCTGATGTGCTGGCAGCGGGGTTTGTTGCTGAACAATTCTTTGATATTCATTCTCGGGCATCTCCTTTGGATGCCTGAGACTATGATGGCCTGGATTGGGGTGGAATGAACAACATGGTGCCGTAGTGGTATCATTCTGGGACCAAAGTATTGACATTCTGGGATTTTCGATTTACGAATTGCGATTTACGATTTTCTCTCATCTATTTCCGGTGTTTTCTCCCAAGCGAGAGATGAAAGGCAGGAGTGAATGAGAGAATTCCCTGTAGCGGCATGGGACGATATACATCCTCGGGGTCCTTCGACTTCGCCGCGAAGCGCGGCTCCGCTCAGGATGACAGAGTTAGAAATAGTTTCAGGTTTCGAGTTTCAAGTTTCAAGAACCAATGACTCTATGGTTCAATCTCACACAGGCTTGGCCGCCTGTGGGAGGCGAGAGATGAAAGGGCAGGAGTGAATCGAGAGAATTCCCTGAAGCGGCATGGGACGGTATGCATCCTCGGGGTCCTTCGCCCTCCGGGCTCAGGATGACAGACTAGAATCGGGGTCCTTCGCCCTGCAGGCTCAGGATGACAGACTAGAAATAGATCCGCGCAAATCTGCGTTCATCCGCTGCGAGTTTTTCTGAGAACCGAGAACTGAGAACTGCTTTTCTACCGTTCGATAATCCTACCGTTCGATAATCCTACCGTTCGATAATCCTACCGTTCGATAATCAACTCGGGCTCGGTGGGATGGTGTGTTTCTACTTTGGGGGCGACTTTCGGCGGCGGAGCAGCTTTCGGCGCAAGCGTTTCTTTGGGGGCAAGGGTTTCAGGCTCTTGTTCGTGGTCACTAAGCTGTAAACGTAAATTCCCCGGATTCGTCGCATAAGCGAGGCCAGTGTCGAACTCCACGATTCCTTTGCGAATCATCTCTTCGATCATCTGGTCGAAGCATTGCATGCCGTCCAGGTTGCCATCCACCATGGCGTCAATCAGGCTCTTGCCTTCGCCCTCGCCTTTTTCCATGTACTCGCGTGTGCGCAGGGTAGATTTCAACATCTCGAACGCCGCCACACGGCCTGAGCCATCTTTGCGTGGGATAAGGCGCTGGGAGATGATCCAGCGAAAACTCTTCGATAAGCGGTTGCGAATGATGTGCTGCTCCGGCAAAGGGAAGACCCCAACAATGCGCTCCACAGTTTTTGAGGCATCCGTCGTGTGCAGCGTGGAAAGCACAAGGTGCCCGGTCTCCGCCGCTTCCATGGCAATCTCGATGGTCTCTTTGTCGCGCATCTCGCCTACCAGGATTACCTTGGGCGCCTGGCGCAGTGCCGCTCGCAGCGCCAGCGAGAAGCTGGGGGTATCGCTGTGCAGCTCCCGCTGATGAATCGTAGAGCGCTTGTGCCGGTGGATAAACTCCACCGGGTCTTCAATCGTGATGATGTGGTATCCGTGGGTCTCGTTGATCCGGTCCACGATGGCGGCCATAGTCGAAGATTTCCCCGAACCCGTGGGCCCTGTAACCAGAACAATGCCGTTCTTCAAGCTGGCGATTTCTCCAAGTTGCTCGGGCAGCTTCAGGTCGGCAAAGGTCGGGACATTTCTTGGGATCACCCGCATCACAATGGCATAGCTGCCGCGCTGCTTGAATATGTTGACCCGGAATCGCCCCTCTCCCGCAAGGCTGTACGAGGTGTCGCAGGAGCCCTGGTCGCGCAATGCGGTGATGGCCTGCTTGTTGCCGTTGATTAAGTCACCAGCAATGCGCTGAGTGTCTTCCGGGCTCAGCATTGGCAACTCCGCAATCTTTACCGGGACCAGTTGCCCGCGCAGCTCCACTTGCGGTGGCCGCCCCGGCGAGAAGATCAGGTCGCTGACCTGGCTGGAAACCTGCAGCATGGTCTTGAGCACTGCATTGGTAGTAATCGCCGGAGCAGCCGGGCTTGTAGGTTCGCTTGGTTCAGGGGTTGAACTGGTTACGGGTGAATCCATTCAGCCTCAGATTGTATCCCTGCTACTCTGAAAGCTGACAGATTACTGTAGTAATAAAACAGGCCATTATTCCATTTCGGGAAAAATCGGGTAGTTTTTCCCGAAATGGAATAAATAAGAGCCTTACCGCAGCAGGGCTGAAGCGCACCACAAAATCGGCGCCTGGCCATGCAAATCGCCGGTGTTGCGTGCGCGGTCGAGGTAGTACTGCAGATCATTCTTTTTGTTGGTGCCTTCACATACATTGGTGACGTCGCCATCTTTGTTGATGTAACCCACCAGCCCGAGCCAGCCTTTGCGTGCTGCGGGCGCGTAAATCTTCTTATCCAGCCAGCCATTCTTGACGCCTGTGATCATGGCGAAGGTGAACATACCCGTGGATGATGTCTCAGGCCAGGCCTCGGGGTGATCAATCAATTGACGCCACATACCGTCCTTACTCTGGTATTCGAGCAATGACTTCATCATCTTTTGGTAGCCCTGCAGGATTCGCGCACGCTTAGGATGGTTTTTGGGAAGCGACCGCAACAACTCGGCCATGCCCACAGCCACCCATCCGTTGCCACGTCCCCAGAAGAAAGGAACGTCGGGCGCATGATAAAACAATCCGTTGGGTTGCTGCAGCTTGTCCAGGTAGGAGGACATCTCCAGCGCCGCGCGGTCAATATATTTGGCGTCTCCGGTTGCGCGATAAGCCTGCACCTGCACCGCGGTAATCATGAACATGTCATCAATCCAATAGCGGGTCTGCCTGGTCAATCCATCTGGCGTTGGGTCAACCCATTGTTTGTCGGCGAGGCCCTTGCCTAAATCGAGATACTTCTGCTGCCTGGTTTCAATGTAAAGCTCCAGCGGAACCGTGCCGAAAACCGTGGAGTCAACATGGTCGGGAACCGGGACCAGGTTGGATTCCTCAGCGAATAATGGGTCGAAACGCTTGATGAGCCGGGCGGTGAGGTCTTTGTCGCCACTCAATTGTGCAAAGGTCAGTGATCCGTACCACGCGCAAACCTCCGGATAAATGATATGGGCCGGCGGCGCACTCCTGCCGAAGTTCCCGTGCGGACTGGCGACAAAGCGTTCGGCCACGCGTTTGCCGACCTCTTGCGGCGAAGTTCCAGCCGGCCAATTCTTGAATTCCTTCTGCGCCGAGCTCTGCAAGCTAGCCGCCAAAATCATTGCCGCGACGGCGGCCGCTTGCATGAGTCTTCTGCACTGACGGTTCATCCCAGGTTCTCCCTTTGCGGATTCATTTGATCTTCGGATTTAATTCCTGCTGCAGCGTACTCCGTTGAGAGCGTGGCTTCGCCGCCGCAATTTCCGTATACCTCATAAAGGCAAGCAAGCAATATAGCAGGTGCAATGCGATGATTGGGGTGAAAATTGGACCAGCAGATGCACGTTCTCACTAACTTCAAGATTGCTAAACGAAACGTTTAGAATGTCCAATTTGACAAGTCCGTGCTTGCGTGAGCAGTAGTTAATGTTGGCAAATACCCAAAAAAATCAATATGAACGAAAAGGAGTATCGCATGACCAATCGTTTTAAATACTTGGGGTTGATCCTGCTGATAGGAGCTTTCTTTGTGTTCCCCGGTTCTGCCCTATGGGCGGCGACTGAAACTTTGCTGACTTGGGCGCTGACGCGCTCGAGGTGTATTGCCGCAATCTGAAGGGTGTGACCAAAAATGGTGCTGTGCTGCATGAAGGCTTCGACTACACTTACGACGCGCCCGCGCGCAAACTCAATGTTCCATTCAAGGGCGCGACCACATTGGTCCTCCAGGGTGCGAGCGGCATCTTTGGCCAATGAACGACATCAAAGAAGAATATGTTTTTGAGAGGGAGGGCCTGATACCGTGATGAAGCTGAAGCAATTAGGTAACAGCGACATGCAGATTACGCCCCTGGGTATTGGCGCCTGGGCGATGGGCGGCGGGGGATGGCAATTCGGCTGGGGCCCACAAGATGACAACAACTCCATTGCCGCCATCCACGCCGCCCTTGATGCCGGAATAAATTGGATAGACACCGCCGCCGTCTATGGCCTGGGGCACTCCGAAGAAGTAGTGGCCCAGGCATTGAAGGGCCGTTCGAGGCGTCCTTATGTTTTTACGAAATGCGCGCTCATCTGGAACGAAAAAGGTGAAATTGGTCATAGCTTGAAAGCCAGTTCGGTGCGGCGCGAAGTTGAAGCCAGCCTCAAGCGTTTACAGGTTGATGTGATTGATTTGTATCAGATTCATTGGCCCGATCCTCCACAGGAAATTGAAGAGGGCTGGGAGACGATGGCCAAACTGAAGCAAGAGGGCAAAGTGCGCTGGATCGGCGTCTCCAACTTCGACGTCGAACAGATGGAACGCGCGCGCAAGATCGCTCCTATCACCTCCTTGCAGCCTCCTTATTCCATCATTCGGCCTGATGTTGAGCGTGACATCCTACCCTATTGCGCCCGGAACCAGATCGGCGTGATTGTTTATTCGCCCATGCAGTCCGGACTTTTGAGCGGCGCCATGACCCGCAAGCGTATTGCCAACATGCCTGAAGATGACTTTCGCAAGCGCAACTCGCACTTCCAGGAGCCGGAGTTGACCCGCAATCTGGAGTTGGCCAAGTTGTTGCGCAATATCGGTGTCCGCAACCGGCGCAAGCCCGGCGAGGTCGCCATTGCCTGGACCCTGCGCCGGCCGGAGGTGACGGGAGCAATCGTAGGGATGCGTTCCCCTGAGCAGGTCAAAGGCGTGATCCGCGCGGCCGAGTTTCGCCTGGGCTCTGAAGAGATTGCCAGAATCGAATCGTTCCTGCAATCCTGGCAAAGCAAACTTGAACCCCAGCGAAGCGCGGTTTAGGGTAGTGCGTCGTTAAAAACGAAACTTATTTTCGTGTCGTTGATTTTGCTGAATCGAGCCCAGAGCAAGTTGAAAGCTGGCCTGAAAAACCTAGATCCCTCCACTCCGCCGCGAAGCGCGGCTCCGGTCGGGATGACAAAAGCTGCAATACTTAAACACTTATGTTGCAATCTAAATGACGCCCTACACTAGAACATTGCACAGTTGCTATAGGATTGAGGTTTAAAACTCCCTACTTCGGAGATTTAGGCATCCGGTTCTAGAAATAGATCACAATGCATAGAGTCCCTTACCAGGAACTTTTCGATACTCTTCTGCGTGTCCTGCTGAAGCTGGGATTTGAATCTGAGCGTGCCCGGCTCTGCGCCCGGCTTTTCGCCGACGCGAGCCGCGACGGCGTTTACTCCCACGGCCTGAATCGTTTTCCGCGCTTTGTCCTGCAAATTCAAAATGGGACCATCAACATTCATGCCGAGCCTGAGCTCGTGGCAGCCAGCGGCTCGCTCGAACGCTGGGATGGAAAACTTGGCCCTGGTCCTCTCAATGCTTACCAGTGCATGGAAAGAGCGATCGCGCTTTCCAAGAAGCACGGTACGGGTTGCGTAGCTCTGGCCAATACCACGCACTGGATGCGTGGCGGAAACTTCGGCTGGCAGGCAGCCGACGCCGGCGTCATTGGAATTTGCTGGACCAACACCCTGCCCAACCTTCCGCCCTGGGGCGCGAGCGATCCGCGTGTGGGCAATAACCCCCTGATCATCGCGGTGCCCCGGCCCGCCGGCCACGTAGTGCTCGATATGGCCGTGTCACAGTTCTCGTACGGGGCGCTGGCTTCTTATCGCACGCGCGGTGAACTGCTTCCGGTGGACGGTGGCTTCGATACGAAAGGGCAGCTAACCCGAGATCCCGCAGCCATTGAAGCATCAAAGCGGCCCTTGCCTATTGGTTACTGGAAAGGCTCGGGTCTGGCATTGATGCTTGACCTGGTGGGGGCGCTGCTGTCAGGGGGCAAGGCCACGCATCAGATTACATCCGATCCCGACCGCGAAAGCTATCTCTCGCAGGTCTTCATCGCATTGGATCCGTCGTCTGTCGGTTCCCCTGAAGTTGCCGCCAGGATTGCCGACGAAGTCATTGCGTACTTCAAACTGCCGCCGCACTCGGGTGGCGAGCAGGTGCGATATCCGGGTGAACAAGTACTGAAAACCCGAAGCGAGAACCTGGCCAAAGGCATCCCGGTCGAGCCGGCGATCTGGAGCAAGGTGCAGGCGATGTAAGCAGTTGACAGACGCTGGTGTAGTGCGTCATTAAAAACGAAACTTATTTTCGTGTGGTTGATTTTGCTGAATCGAGCCCAGAGCAAGTTGAAAGCTGGCCTGAAAAACCTAGATCCCTCCACTCCGCCGCGAAGCGCGGCTCCGGTCGGGATGACAAAAGCTGCGATACTTAAACACTTATGTTGCAATCTAAATGACGCACTACACTAGTTACCAGTTTCCAGTTTCTAACTAAAAACCGGACTCTGACGAAGAATATCGCGAACTGCATTAAGAACCTTTTTCCCTGCCTTGAATCCAAGTTGCTATATGAACCAATTCAGTGGTCGGCTGGCATTGGTTATTTGTCTGCTTACGGCGCTCGTGCTGTGGGCCGAGTCTCCCGCTTCGCTGTACAAAAAAGGGAAAGACGCGGAGGCCGCCCAGATGTACGAAGCCGCGTACGAGCTTTACAAGCAGGCTTACGATAAAGATCCCAAGGACCTTCGCTTCCGCGTGGCCTTCGAGCGCAGCCGGTTTTATGCGGCCGCCGCGAAAGTGCATCGCGGCCAGCTTTTCCGCGATGGCGGCAGGTTAGAGGATGCGCTGGCGCAATTTGAGGCGGCTGCCGCCATTGATCCCTCGATGGATATCGCCCAGCAGGAAATCCGTCTGACCCGCCGCATGATGGAGGAGCTCAAGCAGCAGCCGCCCTTGCAAGACGAGGTCCAATCGCAGGGGCCGCTTTCCAGCCGGTTGCAGCGCGCCCAGGGGCCGGTGGAATTGCAGGCGATCTCAGACCAGCCCATCACACTCAAGATGACCGAAGACAGCCGCATACTCTATGAGGTCATCGGCAAATATGCAGGGATCAACGTGCTGTTCGATCCGGACTTCGCGGCGCACCGCATCCACGTTGAACTGAACGGGGTTTCACTGCGGGATGCGCTCCAGATCGTGGCTTTCGAGTCCAAGACGTTCTGGCGTCCGGTGACCCGCAACACAATTTTTGTTGCGCAGGATAATCCCACCAAACGCAGGGAACTGGAGCAGAACGTCATCAAGACCTTTTATCTTTCCAATGTCTCGCAGCCTGCAGAGTTGAATGACATTGCGGCGGCACTGCGCTCGCTCTTGCAGATTGAGCGCGTGCAGCTCATGGTCTCAAAGAACGCCATTGCCGTGCGCGGAACTCCTGACCAGATCGCCCTGGCGGAAAAATTGATTGATGATTTCGATAAAGCTGAGCCCGAAGTGGTGGTGGATGTTGCCATCATGCAGGTGAACCGCGACCGTAGCCGTACCCTTGGAATTACCCCTCCCCCGCTTGCAAAAATAGGGCTTACCGGTGCACAGGACCCCGCTAGCACAAGCAACAACAGTGGCAGCAGCAACCCCTCCAGCAGTGGAGGTCTGACCTTCAATTCTTTCAAGCATCTGGGTTCGCAAAGCTACTCGGTCGCCATGTCTCCGGCAACACTTAATTTCCTGTTCGGCGATAGTGACAGCAGGATCATACAAAGCCCCCAGGTACGGTCCGTAAACGGAGCCAAGGCTACACTAAAAATCGGCGACCGTGTTCCCATCGCCAGTGGATCGTTTACCAATCCATTGTCGGGGTCTGGCAGCTCCTTCAACCCGGTGGTGCAGACCCAATTCAGCTATCAGGATGTGGGCGTGCGAATTGAAATCACGCCTACCGTCCATGCCAACCGCGAAATTAACCTCAAAGTTTCAATGGAGATATCTTCGATTACGGGCAAAAGAACAATCGGTGATATTGATCAGCCCACCATCGGGCAGCGCACCATCGAAAATGAAATTCGTCTTCAAGAGGGCGAAATCAATATCATGGGAGGGATCTTCGAGGATTCAGAGATCAAGAGCTGGAGCGGCCTTCCCGGATTGGGAAGAATTCCGCTGTTCCGGCATCTGTTTGCCACAGAGACCAGAGATCATAATGTTAACGAGATCCTATTTGTGCTGATTCCTCACATCGTGCGTCGGCAGGAAATTACACCCTTAAATACGGAATCCATCGATGCCGGCACCAAAGATACGATAGAGCTGCGCCAGAGTCCGGTTCAGCCGCCGCCGGCCCAACCTCCAACGCCGTCGCAGCCGGCCCAGCAACACCAGTAACTTCGCCGCAGAAAGAACGCGAGTGCGCCGCACCCTGAGTGAAATCGAAGGGGTCGCGGAGCCCTTAGATTAACGGGTGAGCGCGGAGCGAGCGCCGAATAGCGCGAGCAGAGCACGAGGGCGCAGCAGCGGAGCCCTTAGATTAAAGCCGCGTCTAGAACTTCGCGAACTTTTTGCGCCAGCGCGTCCGGGGTAAAAGGTTTATGGATGAAAGCCAGACCTGACATCTCTTTTGGACGTAGTTCCTTGTCTACATACCCGGACATATACAGAACCTTGGTCTCCGGACGTGAAGAGGCCAGAAGCCTGGCCAACTCATGGCCACCCATTTGAGGCATCACTACATCGGTGACGATCAGGTCAATCCGCCCGCGGCTTTTCTCTGAAAGCTCCAGGGCTTCGCGGCCATCTCGAGCCAGCAGGACTGTGTAACCGCTCTTTCGCAAAACCTCGCACACCAGGGTGCGCACTCCCTCCTGGTCTTCTACAACCAGAATTGTCTCCCAGCCTCGGGCCGGGCTCGGGTTGGTGGCGCGCATCTCCGTGGAAGCGGCGCCTGCAACCCTTGGCAGGAAGAGATGAAAGGTCGTACCTTGCCCAACTGCGCTCTCCAGAATGATGTGCCCGCCCGCCTGTTCCGCGATTCCATAGACTGTCGCCAGTCCCAGTCCAGTTCCTTTGCCTTGTCCTTTGGTCGTAAAGAACGGCTCGAAAACATGCGCTTGCGTCTCCGCATCCATGCCCGTACCCGTATCGCTTACCGTCAGCCGAACATAGGGTCCGGGTTTGTGCTTTCCGAACTCCTCTTCCAGGGTCACGTTAGCTGTTTCGAGAAACAGCTTTCCTCCGTTGGGCATGGCGTCCCGCGAATTGATTACCAGGTTCATGAGTACTTGCTCGATCTGTGCGGGATCGGCTTGCACCAGGCCTAGCTCCGAGTCAGTCGAAATGGTTAATGCAATGTCTTCTCGCAGCAGCCGATGCAACATCTCACTCATATCCGAGAGGACATCATTCAGGCTGAGCACCTTCGGCAGAGTCACCTGCCGGCGGCCGAAGGCGAGCAGTTGCCGGATCAGTGAGCTGGCCCGGTCGCCGGCCTTGCTGATCGCGTCTACTTTCTCCAGCAGAGCAGGGTCGTTGCCGATTTCTTCCCGCAACAGATGATTACATCCGGTAATGATGGTCAGCAGGTTGTTGAAGTCGTGAGCAATTCCTCCGGCCAGCCGCCCGACGGCTTCCATCTTTTGCGCTCGACGAAGCGTCTCCTCGGCACGCTTGCGCTCGGCCATCTCCTGACGCAGGTGCTTATTGGCTTCGGTCAGTTCAGCCGTGCGTACTGCCACCTGTTCTTCCAAAGCTACATTGGCGGCGTCGGCAATTCTTCTTGCTGTCCGTACGCGAAGGGTTTGCCAGCCCAGCAATGCGAGCACCACTGCCAGCAGGCAGATTCCAACGCCCATGTAAAAGTTTCGTTGCCGTGCTTCGGTCAGGTAGAAGACGATCAGGGATTCGTTGCTGGGATCCATAAACGAGCGGTAGTAAATTCCTGATAGGGTTCCATCGTAGGCCATCTCGCCGATCTCCGCGCGGATGGCATCAGCCGCTCTATCGGCGCCGGGCCTTTTGTGCGTTGCCCCGATGCCGAAAAATATATTTCCCTTGGGCAGAAAGTAAAACTTAAGCTGTGCATTCTGGCACGCCTGCACTCCACGAAGATCGGCAACATCTGCCTTACTTCCTGAAATCACGCCTGCGTCTGCTTTGCCGCTGCACACTGCTTCCAGCACGCTCAGGTTAGAGGGCTGGGGTGTCAGGCGGGCGCCAGGGAAGTTGGCTCGCGCCAGCCGGCCAAAAATGGATACGTTGACGTGCCACACACTGCGTCCGGCTGTGTCTTTCGGCGTGGAAATCCCGCTCGATTCCAGGGAGATCATCCAAAAACTTAAGTTGATCCACGGATCGGAGATATACAGAAACTTTCTGCGCTCCGGCAGGTCGCCGATCAGCGGCCACAGATCAACTTTTCCGCTGATCAGGTTCGGCTCTGGACCTTCAGGGGCATGGACCCATTCAATGGGGATGTGCCTCCGGCGGGCGGCTTCAGTGAAGATTTCGATTGCAGGTCCGGCTGGCGATCCATCTGCTGCGAGATACTGATAAGGAGGCGCCTGCTGGTAGCCAACCCGAAACGGCTTCGACGCTCGCGCGGGATCGAGGCGCCTTTCATTGATCCACCAGGCCGCCGCGCCCACAATGATTACAAGCCCGGCCACACTCCACCACAGTCGCCAATTTCGCGAGATGCCACCTGACGGGGTTGATGCCAGTTTCATCGCTGTCTTCTAACTACTGGTTCTTGGTTTTAAAGGTTTCTTCTGGGATAACACTGAAGCCAATCCTGCGTACAGAAAGAACGAGACCAGGATCCTGAGGCAGGAAATCGGAAGGAGGCTGCATCCTGGGCCGCCGCATGGCCTGCCAATCTGCTTGCAGCCAGAACCTGCAGGCTTCTTCAGCGCCGGACCTTCGTTCTTGTTGACCAATCCCAACATATTTTGGGCCCGCCACGCACGAAAGGCAAGGCCAAAGATACCCAAACAGTAAACTAAAGTACTCAAAGAACTATCCTTTAGAGCAACCGAAGCTCAGGATTGACAGCTCTGGCCTGCTTTTGAGAACTATTTCTTGATTTTCCTCCGTGTCTCCACAGCTCCGTGGTAAAAACTAAGTGAGTTTCTTTCGCCCAACAAACTGGCTTTTCCATTACGTATCTCCTGGCGCGAGGAACTGAGAACTGAGAACCGACAACTGGGAACTGTTCTTCCATGCCTACCTTTGCCGCGGTTGATATTGGCTCCAATTCCGTCCGCATCAAGATTGCGCGCCTGGTGCGTCACCGCCTGGTGACGATCCACGAAGACCGCGAGGTCACCCGTTTAGGCAAATCAGTTTTCAAGAGCGGCATCCTCACGCCCGCGGCCCTGGCGCGCACGGTTGAAGTTTTGCAGCGCTTCCATAAGGCGGCGCAAAAAACCGGGGCACAGGTAGTACGCGTAGTGGCTACGAGTGCCTTGCGCGATGCCCGCAACGGGCGGGCGTTTATGGATTGGGTCCGCTCCGCCACCGGATGGAAGGTCGAAATCATCAGCGGACTGGAAGAAGGGCGGCTCATCCATCTGGGTTTGCTTTCCAATATGCGGCTGGGCGCCTCGCCCGTTCTGATGGTGGATTTGGGCGGCGGAAGCTGCGAACTCACTGTCTCTGCCGCCGGACACATCCTTTACACCATCAGCCTGCCCCTGGGCGCGGTGCGTCTGACGGAAGAATTTCTCAAGCACGATCCTCCCGCCCCCAAAGAGCTGCGACGCCTGCGCAGCTTTATTGAAAAAGAGATGGGCCGCACTACCCGGCGCATCCTCGCCTACAAGCCCCGCGTCATGATCGCCACCTCGGGCACGGCGGCTGCTTTGGCGGCCGTGTGCAGCGGAGTGCACAAGAGAAGTGTGCGCGAATCGGCGCAGGATGTCCCCCGCGCCAAGGCCGTCAAAATCGCCGCCAAGCTGGCCAAGATGAAAATGGCGCAGCGCACCGCGTTGGTGGGCATCGGTCCGCGCCGCGCGGAAATCGTGGTGGCCGGCGCGGTGGTCTTTGCCGAGCTGCTGGAAAAATGCCATCTGCGCGGCTTCCGCTATTCGCCGCTGGGACTGCGCGACGGCCTGCTCGCCCAGATGGCGGCAGACTACGACGTGCGCACGCGCTCGCGCAAGCAAATCGAATCTGACCGCTGGGACGCTCTGCTGGCCACCGGCAAAAACTATCGCGTGGATATGGCTTACTCGCAGCATGTGCGCAAGCTGGCGCTCGATCTTTTCCGCCACCTGCGTCCCGTGCACAATCTGCCTCAGGAGTATACCGAGTGGCTCTCGGCTGCGGCCATGCTGCATGAGGTTGGGATTTACGTTAACCGTTACGGCTGGCACCGGCACGCGCACTACATCATCGCCAACAGCGAAATCTTCGGCTACACCGCCTACGAGCGCGCTCTCATCGCCGCCATTGCCCGCTATTTGGGAAATTCCCGCCCCGCGGCCGCCCACAAAGCCATGAAGTTGCTTCGCCCCGCCGACCGCATTCTGGCGCACAAGGCGATTTTTCTGCTGCGCTTGGCGCGCGCGTTGAATCAAAGCCGCAGGGCCGTCGTGAGCGGCATTTCGGCCCGGATCAAAGGCGGCAAAGTTCGTCTGGTGCTTCGCACTAAAGGCACCCTGGGCGCTGAGCTGGAGTTGTGGGCCCTGGATAAAGAACGCAACTACTTCCGCGAACTCTTCGGACGCGAACTCGAAGCTGAGCTTTCGTAAAAACTGTGCAGGAGCACAATCGTTTGTCCTTGCCGCCTCTCTTGGATATGCAAAACGTCCGCGTAAGCGAAGTTCGTACAACACCATGAGCTGTGATCTGCGTCACTTGCGCAAAAGCGCAAATCGAATACACTGTATAAAGTGAAACAGGTCGGCAAAGTCGTTGTTTTGTTTTCGCTGCTTTCCGTATTTGCAGCGCCGTTAATGGCTTGCCTGTTGCCCAATGGCATAGCAACAACGGAAGAACGCGAATGTTGCCGAAAAATGGCTGAACGATGCGAAGCGATGGGAATGCCTTCTTCTCATTCGTGCTGCCGTACCACGGTTTGGGAGAGCAATCCCTATTTGGCCAGCTCTCGCGTCTCGGTTTCCACCCAGCATCAGGTAATCTCTGCAGATCTGCCGATTGCGCATACATTCTTCTTGTTGACTCATGTTTCCCGCATCCAGTGGCTCTCCAATACGCATGCACCCCCTGAATCTCCGCCAGAAACTATTTCTATCCTGAGAATCTGATCCTGCTTTTCGCTTTCCTTTGCAGGCGCGCGCCTTGGTGTGCCTGTGTGTCTCCGTGTTTTCCCATGGGAGGAAAGATGAAAGTGCTTTTGAATCACAAAAATAAAGCAGGTATTTATTTTGCCGTTTGCCTGATGGCTGCCGCCGGCTTGCTGGCGCAACAGCCTTCTTCTGGAGCTGCCAGCGCGGAAGTTCCTGGCGCAGCTTTAGCAGCAGGGGCGACCACTCTGCTCGACTTAATAGCAGAGGCGGAAAAGAATAATCCCGAAATTCTCGCTGCCGGCCACGGCTGGAAGGCAGCGGCAAACGCTGTTGGATCAGCTCGCGCCTTGCCCGATACGCAAGTGTCGGTGCAGTCGTTCAGCGTAGGCAGTCCGCGTCCATTCGCCGGATTCAGCCACAGTGATTTTGCTTACATCGGCTTGGGGGCATCGCAGGATATTCCTTATCCGGGCAAGCGTACGTTGCGCGGCCAGGTTGCTGAACACGAAGCGGATTCCCAGCGGGAACAAGCCGAGTCAGTGCGGCGGCAGATCATTGACAAGCTGAAGGCGTCTTATTTTCAGCTCGCTTATCTTGAGCAGATGCTCGGCATTCTGGAGTGGAACGGCCAGGTGCTCAGTGACATTGAGAAAACCGCCGAATCCCGTTACCGCGTCGGCCAGGGCAATCAACAAGAGGTGCTGAAGGCCCAGCTTGAGCGCACGAAAATCCTGCAGGAAATTACCATGCATCATCGCGATGAAGGCCAGCTCCAGGCGCAACTCAAGCAGCTTCTTGGCCGGGCGCAGGAGTCTCACGATATTGTTGCCACGCCTCTGACGCCCCGGCCGCTGGCCTACACTGCGTCCGATCTTCTCTGGGCCGTCAAGGAACACAACCCCGATGTGCGGGCGCGGGCTGCAATGCTCGACAAAGCTGACGCGCAAATCAGTCTGGCGAAAAAAGAATTTCGCCCCGACTTCAACGTGCAGTACACGTTTGAGCGCACCGGGAGCAGCTTCCCCGCGTACTATATGGCAACCTTCGGCATCAACCTGCCCAATCGCGGCCGGCGTAAGGCGGAACTTGCCCAGGCCAGCGAGCAGCGGGAGCAGGCGAATGCAGAACTTGCCGCCGAAACCCAACGGCAAATGGCCGAAGTGCAAAGCCAATATGTGCTGGCCCAAACCTCCGCGGAGCAACTCAAGATCTACAAGGAAGGCCTGATACCACAATCGGATGCAACCTTCCATTCGGCTTTGGCTGCGTACCAATCCAACCGGCAGGACTTTGAGACCTTACTTTCTTCCTTTCGTGATCTGTTGAATCTCAATCTCGATTATCAGCGCGAATTGGCCACACACGAAGCTGCCCTCGCCCGCCTCGAAACCCTTACAGGAGTGACACTGCCATGAACGGAAATTTGGAAACCCGCAACCATCGGAATATGTTTTGGCGCAATGCATTTCTTGCTGCGCTCATCATTAACGCGGTACTCATTGCGGGCCTAGCTGGGCTGTGGTGGCATTCTCATCTAGCGCACCAGACCAACACTGCGGAGGCGCAGGCTGCATCAACGCCCCCGGTGGGCGCTTCAGAAGCAGGCAACACAGCGGCGGAAGGCCCAACTCCCGCCTCAGAGCAAGCGCCACTCGCGTTGGTACAGCTTACGCCGCAGCGTATGCAAAGCATCGGCATAAAGTTCGGGACGGTTGAATACAAGAACGTAAGCGACGAAATTCGAGCAACCGGAAATGTTGAGATAGATGAGAGAAGACTCTCTTATGTTCAGACGCGTTTCCCAGGATGGGTCCACAAAGTCTATGCCGATGCGACTTACCAATATGTTCGCAAAGGGCAGCCGCTCTTCACGATTTACAGTCCCGACCTGGTCACAACCGAACAGGAGTATTTACTGGCCCGGCAAAATCAGCAGAAACTCGAAAACAGCCAGATCGGAGAAGTTTCCAGTGGGGCCGCATCTCTCGTGAGTGCTGCACGAGAGCGGCTGGCGCAATGGGAGGTGCCGGAAAGCGAGATTTCGAAACTTGAAACCACCGGCAAGGTCATTACTGACCTTACATTTAATTCTCCTGCCTCCGGATACATTACCGAAAAAAATGTGTTGCCCAACATGTATGTACAGCCTGAAACGAAGTTGTACACGGTGGCCGACCTTTCCACGGTTTGGGTGTATGCCCAGGTCTTTCAAAATGATGTAGGCAAAATCCGGCCGGGCGAGCAGGCCCAGATCACTGTGGATGCATATCCGGGAAAAACGTTCAGCGGACATCTTGACCAAATCCTGCCGCAAGTGGATATGGCAACTCGCACTGTGCGCGTCCGCTTTTCGCTGGCCAATCCAGAGCTCAATCTGAAACCGGGCATGTATGTGAACGTCACGCTCAAGACTTCTATAGGAAAGCAGCTTGTTGTTCCTGCATCTGCCGTCTTCCAATCTGGCACAAAACAGGTTGTCTTTGTGGATCAGGGCGAAGGGAAGCTGGAGCCACGTGAGGTGCAAACCGGCGCCCGCGTGGGCGACCAATTCGTTGTCGTCGCAGGATTGAAAGCCAAAGAGACGATTGTCATCTCGCCCAACTTCCTGATTGACTCTGAAAGCCAGTTGCAGGCCGCAACCGGAGCATTCGTGCCTCCGCCGCCAGGGGCTGGTGGCGCTGCCGCGATGAACTCGAACGGGGCAGAGCAGAATCCCCCTCAGGCAAACATTCAACTGACTACGGACCCATCGCCTCCGCATAAAGGCAGCAATGTCTTCCGGGTGAAACTGACAAATAAGGATGGCTCACCCGTCACGGGAGCCCAGGTCACAGTTATTTTCTACATGCCTGCAATGCCCGCAATGGGAATGGCCGCAATGAAGACGTCGGTCAATTGCTCTGAAAGTGGCGGAGGCATTTATGAAGGCAAAGGCGATCTTGGTTCCGGAGGCACCTGGCAGGTCACGCTGATCGCGCATAAAAACGGCGAAACCATTGCAACCAGCCAGTTCACCCTGAATGCCGAAGGAGGAATGTAACCATGATCTCTCGCGTCATTGAGTGGTGTGCAAGAAACAGATTCTTGGTATTCACCTGTGTCCTCTTGCTGGTCATGGCCGGCATCTGGTCGCTGCGGCAAGTGCCTCTGGATGCTCTGCCTGATATTTCTGACACTCAGGTCATCCTGCACACGCGATGGGAAGGCCAGCCTCCCAACATCATCGAGGACCAGGTCACGTACCCGATTGTCACGGCATTACTGGCAGCGCCACGCGTGAAGGCGGTGCGCGCCCAGACCATGTTTGGCGACTCTTACGTTTTCGTGGTCTTTGAAGATGGCACGGACCTCTACTGGGCGCGCTCTCGCGTCCTGGAATATCTGCAGCAGATTCGCGGACGCTTGCCGGCAAACGTGAATCCCGTGATCGGCCCGGACGCCACCGGCGCAGGCTGGGTCTTCGAATACGCGCTTGTAGACCGCAGCCATCAACGCAGTCTGGCCGACCTTCGCAGCCTGCAGGAGTGGCAGCTTCGTTATCAGCTTGAAACTGTTCCGGGCGTTGCCGAAATCGCTACCATTGGCGGATTCGTGAAGCAGTACCAGGTCAGGCTCGATCCCAACAAATTACTCGCCTATGGGGTTTCGCTCTCGCAGGTGATTGACCAGGTGAAGAGCAGCACCAACGAAGTTGGCGGGCGGGTCCTCGAACTCAGCGGAACGCAGTACATGGTTCGTGGTTTGGGCTATTTCCATTCGCTTGCCGATTTAGAAAACGTCCCTATCAGCAGCAAGAATGGTACGCCTGTGCTGGTCAAGGATTTAGGATCCGTCTCCTTCGGACCGGATATACGCGATGGGGTGGCCGAATGGAACGGTGAAGGTGAAACCGTGGGCGGCATCGTGGTGATGCGCGACGGCATGAATGCCTTGAATGTGATCAACGGCATCAAACAAAAGCTGCAGCAAATCAAAGGCTCTCTGCCCCCAGGTGTCGAAGTCGTCCCCGCCTATGACCGCTCAGGATTGATTGAGGATTCCATCCGCACTTTGCAACGCGACCTGCTGGAAGAAGCCGTGATCGTGAGCCTGGTGTGTATTGCATTTCTCTTTCATTTCCGCTCCGCGCTCATTCCTATTATCACGCTCCCGCTTGCTGTTTCCATGGCGTTCATTCCCATGTATTTCCTCCACGTCACCTCCAACATCATGTCACTGGGAGGCCTGGCGCTGGCCATCGGTGTACTCATTGATGCGGCCATCGTCATGGTGGAGAACGGCCACCGGCACCTCTCCGAGCATCCCGCGAATGGCCCGGCGATGCCCGAAGCCGAGCGCCGCCGTGTTCTGATTCACGCCGCCAAACAAGTTGGGCCGCCGTTATTTTTCTCGCTCTTGATCATTGTGCTGTCATTTCTCCCGGTTTTCCTGCTGGAGGCGCAGGAAGGCCGCATGTTTCGTCCGCTGGCCTGGACGAAAACTCTGGCCGTCGGTTTCTCTTCCTTGCTGGCGGTTACCCTGGTGCCCATCCTCATGGTGATGTGGATTCGTGGCAAACTGAAACCCGAATCACAAAACCCATTGGCCCGCATCTCCCAGGCAATCTATCTGCCCGTACTGCAATTTTGCCTGAAGTATCGCAAAACCACTTTGCTGTTGAATTTGTTGTTCCTAGTGTTAACTTTCCCTCTGGCGCTGAAACTCGGCAGCCAGTTCATGCCGCCGCTCTACGAAGGATCGTCATTGTACATGCCTACCTCGCTCCCCGGCATTGGCATGACCCAGGCCACTGCATTGTTGCAGGAGCAAGACCGCATCATTCGTTCATTCCCCGAGGTCCAGTCTGTTTTCGGCGTAGTGGGCCGCTCCGACAGCTCCACCGACAATGCTCCTCTCGACATGTATGACACCACCGTCGTACTCAAACCCCGCGGGCAATGGCGGCCGGGCATGACCTACGAAAAACTGCTTCAAGAGATGGACCAGAAACTGCAATTTCCCGGTCTCTCGAATACCTGGACCATGCCGATTGAAAATCGTCTGGATATGGAGCTGACCGGAATCAAAACTCCAGTAGGGATGAAAATCCAGGGCCCCACGGTCGAAGGCATCCAGCAGGTGGGCGCGCAGGTTGAGCAGATACTTTCCTCCGATCCCAAGGCGCGCGCGGTTTTCGCCGAACGCGTCTCGCAGGGCTTTTACATCAACGTTGAAGTCAACCGCCCCGAGGCTGCACGTTACGGTTTGACCATTCAAGACGTGCAGCTTGCGGTCACCTCCGGGATAGGGGGCGAAAACATCGCGGAGAATGTTGAAGGGCGAGAGCGTTATCCCATCAATGTTCGCTACGAACGGGACTTCCGTGACGACGTGGATTCTCTGCGCCGGGTCCTGATCGCAACTCCCGCGGGTGCGCAGATTCCTATCGCGCAGGTCGCTAAAATTTCATTCTCTCGCGGGCCGGCTATGATTCGCGATGAAGACGGCCAGCTTACCGGCTACGTCTATCTCGACCTCAATACCAAAGATTATGGCGGCTTTGTTGATGAAGCTGCCAAACTGCTCAACGCGAAGCTTAAGCTTCCCGCCGGATACACCTACCAATGGTCCGGTGAATATCAATTTGAGTTGCGCGCGCGCGAACGCCTGAAACTCATTCTGCCCGTTGTGTTCTGCGCCATCTTCCTGTTGCTTTACATGATCTTTCACTCCGTGACCGAGACCTTGGTGCTGCTCTTTCCTACGGTTTACGCAGCCAGTGGTGGGCTGCTGCTGCAATGGATCCTAGGGTACAACTTCAGTGTCGCCGTCTGGGTCGGCTATATCGCGCTGTTCGGCATCGCTGTGGAAACTGGAGTGGTCATGGTGGTGTATCTGCACGAGGCGCTTGATCAACGGCTGGCTTCAGGCCGCCCGCTCACCCGCAAAGATATAGAAGAGGCCGCGATTCATGGGGCCGTGCGGCGCCTGAGGCCCAAGCTGATGACTGTGACCGCCGTTCTCGCCAGCCTGGTTCCGATCCTGTGGGAGAGCGGAGTCGGTTCCGACGTGATGAAGCCCATCGCAGCGCCGATCGTCGGAGGCATGATTACTTCCACGGTCCACGTGCTCATCCTTGTCCCGGTTTTCTTTGTGATGATGAAGGAGCGCGCGCTCAGGCGGCACGATCTGCGTGCGCAGCAGGAATTACCAGCGGTTGAATGGAACGAAGGAGAAGTGCAATGAAACAGGACGTTGCGGCTTACGCCTTCCTTATGTTAGGTTATGAATCATGAGTTTTACCGCACAGAAGAACGCAAACGCTTGTTGCGCCTGTATGTGTTACGCACACGACTCTTCTGGCGCGAGGGATTGCAGGGCTGGCAAGTAAATCAATAGCAAGCACCTGATTCATACCCACCGTCAGAAGATGATCTGGCTGGTGGGTTTTGTATTTTTGGGCACGGGTGGCGAAGTGGCTTAACGCGGCGGCCTGCAAAGCCGTTATACATGGGTTCGACTCCCATCCCGTGCTCCATAGATTTCGAGATGGAAAAGGGATATCACAGAGACAGAGAATTGAATCATCGAGTCATTGAGTCATTTGCAAATTGGGTAATCGGGTAATTGTGTAATTGAAAATCGTCTAAAGCTCGTTTATGTCAATTGAATTGCACAATTACGCAGTTACTCAATTTTCTCTGTGGTGATTTCTAAATCCGCGGCGAAAAAAACTACTTCTTAGAAGAGTTGCTCTCGCAAATGGCCCGCACAATTTTCGGCGTGATACACCACTCCAGGGTGCCGCCTTTGGAGTCGGCGTCCACTTTGGCGACTGCCCCTTTTTTAAGGTCCACTTGTGACGGCGAGCGCCGTCCAATGAGCCTTCCCAGAAACTCGCTCAAATTAGGATTATGTCCAACCACCATAATCGCTTCATACTCGGCATATTTCTGCAGCAACTCATAGAACTCTTCCACTCCTGCTCCAGGCTTCAAACTGGGGCTCAGTTGTAGCTTGCCTTCATATCCAAGTTCATTGGAAACCAGCGCCGCGGTTTGCGCGGCCCGCTTCAAAGGGCTGGAGATCGTCAGATCCACGTGAACATTCATGGAAGCCAGCGCCCGTCCGATCATGCTGCATTGCTCAATGCCTTCTTTGTCCAGGGCCCGTTTTTCATCTTTCTTAGGATCGGTTTTGTGTTCGCCCGCGCTGGCATGCCGCAGAAAATAAATAATCATCTAGTGGCAGCCTTTCCTGAAGATAAAGAGGCCCCGCCACCGCGCTCGCTCTTCGCCGCAGCCTGCTTGACAGGGGCGCGGCTGCTTTCACGTTGCACTGGTTTTTGTGTGGCTTGCTTGCCCTCCGCCAGCGCGATCAGGAACTCCTGTGCATTGAGTTTTCCCGTCCTGCCGAGAACGCCGTTCAACAAAGTGCTCTTGCGCGATTTTTTGCGGCTTCCCTGGATGGGAACATAATCTCCATCGGGCAACAGTATTCTGCTCTTCACACGGTCTTCCAGGTAGACTTCCAATATCTCGTGCAGCACTCGTTGCCGCAGCATGGCATCTTTCAGGGGAAACAGCACTTCCACGCGCCCATACAGATTGCGTGGCATCCAGTCGGCGCTGCCCAGGTAGATTTCCTCATCGCCTCCGTTAGCGAAGCAGTAGATGCGGCTATGCTCGAGGAACCGGCCCACAATGCTGCGCACGCGGATTCGGTCGCTCACGCCCCGCACTCCCGGTTTCAGCGCGCACCGGCCGCGCACGATCAGGTCAATTTCCACGCCTGCCTGCGAAGCGCGATAGAGCGCCTGAATGATGGTTTTATCCATCAGACCGTTCATCTTGGCGATAATGCGCGCCGGCCGCCCCTGGCGGGCGTGCTCTGCCTCGCGGGCAATGAGGTTGAGTGAGCCTTGCGCAAAATCCAGCGGAGCAACCATCAAGGGTGAATAGTTGGGGCGCTCAGCGTAGGCAGTCAGGAAGCTGAAGACGCCGTGCATGGCGGAGGTGATATCTTCATCGGCGGTGAGCAAACTCAAATCGGTGTAGAGGCGCGCCGTGGACGAGTTGTAATTGCCCGTACCCAAGTGCCCGTAGCGCCGCGTGATGCCATCCGGATCGCGTCGCGCCACCAGTGCCAGCTTGCAATGTGTCTTGAGCCCCACCAGTCCGTGAAAAACCTGCACGCCTGCGTCTTCCAGGCTGCGCGCCCAGCGGATATTGGAAGCTTCGTCGAAGCGCGCTTTCACTTCGACTACGACGGTGACCTCTTTCTTCGCGGCGGCTTCCATCAACGCAAGTACGATGGGTGAATCTTCGCTGGTGCGATAAAGGGTCTGCTTGATGGAAAGCACGTCCGGGTCTTCGGCGGCGGTTTCAATGAATGAGACCACTCCGTGGAAGCTGTCAAAAGGATGGTGCAGCAAGATGTCGTGCTGCCGCAGCTCCTGAAAAATGTCGCTCGACTTGGCGTTGAGATGAAGTTCGCGCGGCACATATGACTTGAACTTCAGGTCTGGCCGGTTCGATTGCTCGTAAATGTTGAACAAGCGCGAGAGGTTCACCGGTCCATCGGTGCGGAAGATCTGCCAGGGATCGAGGTCGAAGTTAGTTTGCAGGCGGTCAATGATCTCGGGATCGGCGTCCGCGTCAATTTCCATACGCACCGCTGCGCCCTTACGGCGGTTGTGCAGTTCGGTCCGCACTGATTCCAGCAGATTGCGCGAATCTTCTTCCTGCAGATACAGGTTGCTGTTGCGGGTCACGCGAAACGCCGCGGCGGAAATAATGTCATAGCCGCGGTACATCTTGGTTGCGTACCACGCCACCAGGTCGGCAAGAAATACGAAGTCGTTGGAGTCGCCGTTGGGCAGGTGAATCAGCCGTGGCAAGGCCCGCGGCACCGTGACCACTCCGGTGTAGGTCGCCGAAGCGCGCCGCCGTCTCTTCAGCAGGAACGCCAGGCAGAGCGCCTTGTTGATGACGCGGGGAAAGGGATGCGCCGGATCAATCGTGACCGGCGTCAGCAGCGGATCAAGTTCACGCTCGCAGTATTCTTCAACATAGGCCCGCGCTTTGGGTGTCAGTTCAGGCAATCCCAGCACGCGAATTCCTTCGCGCGCCAGCGCCGGAAGCAGTTTTACATTCCAGCATTCATGCTGGCGGCGGGCAAATTCCTGGGTCTCTTTCGCGATCAGGTCGCGCTCTGCCGTTGGACTCAGTCCATCCAGTCCCGGATCGGTGTAACCATCTTCTATACGTTGCAGCAGTCCGGCGACGCGGACTTCAAAGAACTCATCCAGGTTGCTGGCCGTAATGGCTAGAAATTTGACGCGTTCCAGGAGGGGATTGCTCTCGTCCTCGGCCTCTTCCAGCACACGGCGATTGAAGCGCAGCCACGAGGCTTCTGCGTTGAGGTAATAGTTAGGACTTTCGAGAGACGCGCGCTTCATGTGGCTGGGTCACGACCCGATGATAGGGTCTAAATGTTAGAGGAGTATTAAATCCGCTCCCCTTTACTCTAGCAGAAAATCAGAGGTTCTGACCGCCTGAAGCCGTGCCGGGAAGAAGGCGCGCCGGTTTATCTATTGAAAATAAATGACTTACCTTGCATTATGAGCACGGCAACACTTTCCCCAGATCAACTTGAAAAACTTGGTTATTTGAGGGGAATTCAAGATGAGCTCTAATCTCGCTCCCACCTCTCGCTTATGCTGCTGCTGGCGCCGCCTGCATCAGAATCACTGCTGGCCTTTTCCCAATCTTCGCGGGTGAGCGGCGTGATGCCATCGAGTTTTTTGCCGCCAAGCGATTTATTCACCTCTGCCAGCTCCTTATTGGTGAAGGCGTCGAATTCTTTGACCACATCGTCGAGCTCGTGTTTCAGGGAATCAACGCGCGCCACCTGATAATCGGTTGGCCGGCCCTCGTAATAGGCGACATCGCCATAGAGCTGCGTTGTTTTTTCGCGGATGCGTTCTTCGCCAGTGATTGCACCGCCTTCTTTGGTGGCCACGATCTTCCTGCGAATCTCGTCGGCCTTTGCCGCAGCCTGGTCCAGCCGCTTGCGCAGGGCGTCGCTGACATTCAGTTTGCTGGCGCGGTCGGTGAGAGCGGTGCGCACGCTGTTGATGCGCTCCACGTCATAGCTCATGTCACCCAGCAGGTTATAGATTCGCATGGTGGTGTCGAACTGCAGCTTGCGGTCTTCTGTGTTGTAGTTGGCGCGTGCATCAAGCGAAACCGTAAGCTGAGTGGTGTAGGTATCTTTGCCCCGTGTCATTTTCACGGTATAAGTTCCGGGCAATACCCTGGGCCCCTCACTGGCTTCAAATGCGACGCTGGCCGCCGGAGGAACTTTGGGCGCTTTGAGCCGCATCACCCATTGCACCCGGCTGATGCCGCGCCGACTGTTGGCGGGAACGGTATCCACCAGCTTGCCCTGCTGGTCGAAGATTTCAATCTTCATTTTTCCGAAGATGTGCCGCTTTTTCTGATAGTAGGTGATCTCAGCCGCATTCGGCGGGTTCTTGCCTACAAAGGTCGCGCTCCCCTCGGGCCAGCCGCCGCCCGTATCGAGCCGCTGTTGCGTGGGTTTGCCTTCCAGGAAGCCTGCATCCTGGGCCAACACTTCGGGGGTAAGTTTGCGCAGGGGTGTAATGTCGTCAATGACCCAGATTCCCCGGCCATGCGTTGCCAGCACGAGGTCAGATTCGCGCGGCTGGACCACAATGTCGCGCACCGCAACATTGGGAAAGTCGCCGCCTTTGTATTGCGCCCACTGCTTGCCGCCGTCGAGCGAGACCCAGAGGCCGAACTCGGTGCCGGCGAAGAGCAAATTAGGAGAGGCTGTGTCTTCTTTTATTACGTGCGCATAGCCGCGCACACCGCTGTCTTTGGTGATGATGGGTGTCCACGTCTTGCCGAAGTCCGTGGTTTTGAAGACATAAGGATCCATATCACCAAACGTATGCCGGTCGAAAACCGCGTAGGCCGTAGCTTCATCGAAACGGCTGGCCTCGACCCACGTGGCCCAGGAAGCCTTGGGCAAGCCTGGCACATTGCCTACCACGTTGTTCCAGCTTTTGCCTCCATCGCTCGTGACTTGGACGTTGCCGTCGTCGGTCCCCACCCAGATAATCTGCCCGTTGCGCGGAGACTCGCTGATGGAATAGATGGTGGTGTGCATCTCGGCGGCGGAGTTATCTACGGTGATGCCGCCCGATTCTTCCTGCTTCTGCTTTTCGCGATCGTTGGTCGTGAGGTCAGGCGAGATGCGGTCCCAGGTTTGCCCGTGATCGCGGGAGCGGAAGAGAAACTGCGCCCCGATATAAATCGTGCCCTTTTCATTAGGACTCATATGGATGGGCGTGTTCCAGTTGAAACGCAGCTTGCCTTCGCCGTAGTTGGGCTGAGGTTTGATGTTGCGTGTATCCAGCGTCTTGCGGTTGATTCGTCCAATTTCTCCGCCCTGGTATTCTGCGTAGGCATAGTCGGGGTCAGAGGGGTCGGAAAACGTCCAAAAGCCATCGCCGCCGTAGAGATTTTCCCAACGGCTGTTGCTGATTCCTCCCGGATACTCTGAGTCGCCAACCCAGGCGCTGTTGTCCTGCAAGCCGCCATACACTTGATAGGGATCTTTTGTGTCCACGCTCACGTGGTAGAACTGCGCGATGGGCAGGTTGTAGGCCTTCCACCATTTATTGCCGCTGTCATAGGAGTACCACACGCCGCCGTCGTCACCGGTGATGACGTGATTGGGGTCGTCGGGATCGATCCATACCGCATGAAAGTCACCATGGGCAGAGGCTGAGATCACGCTGAAACTCACACCGCCATCGGTGCTCTGGATGAGCTTGAGATCGGTCTTATAAATCTTGTTTTCGTCCTTGGGATCTATGGTGAGACTGGCAAAGTAAAACGGACGCCACACCATCATCTGGCTGCGGTCGCGCTCCTGCCAGGTCTTGCCGCCATCATCGGAGCGGAACAACGCGCTGCGATTGGATTCAATCAGGGCATACACCACTTTAGGATTGGAAGGGGCCACGGTGACTGCAATGCGTCCCCAGGGTTTGGGGGGAAGTCCGGGCGCGCTTTTTTCATCCAGCTCGGCCCAGGTTGCTCCGCCGTCGGTGGTCTTAAAAAATCCGCTGCCGCTGAATGCCGTGGCATTTTCGCCACCCGAGCGGAAGGTCCAGCCTTTGCGCCGAAAGTCCCACAGGCCGGCGTAGAGAGTTTTAGAATCACGTGAATCCATGGAGATCATCGAGCAGCCGGTCGAGGCGTTCACGCCTTTAAGGACCTTCGTCCAGCTTTTGCCGCCATCCGAGGTCTTGTAGAGCCCGCGGTCGTCGCTATCGCTCCACAGCTTGCCGGGCACGCAGGCGTAAACCGTGTTGCCATCTTTGGGATCAACAACGATCTTGCTGATGCGTTCAGAATTCTTGAGGCCCATGTTGGTCCAGTTTTCGCCGCCGTCGGTGGATTTGTAGATGCCATCCCCGATGGAAACGCTGTTGCGCGTCCATGCTTCTCCCGTGCCTACCCAGAGGGTCTTGGGGGCCGACGGGTCAACGGCAATTGCGCCAATGGATTGCACCGGCTGCTTGTCAAACACCGGCTTGTACGTCGTTCCGCCGTTGACCGATTTCCATATGCCACCGCTGGCTGCGCCGATGTAAACCGTGAGCCGTCCATCTTCCTTCACTGCCGTCAAGGCCGACACGCGTCCGCTCATCACTGCCGAGCCGATATTGCGCGCTCCCAGGCCCGAGATGGTATCGGAATCGAATTTCGCGGCTTCTTTCGCATCTTGCGCATTCAGAGAAACGGAGAGCAATCCGCACAGGATCGCCACCAAGATCGCGGGACACACTTTAAATCTGTTCATTGCCAATAGACCCTCACTCTCAAAATTTCTAATCTTTTTTGCATGCCAGGGACCCTGGCAGAGTAGCGCCGGCGTCTCGCCGGCTCTCATGTGGGCATCCTGCCCACATGTTTCCAAAGTTCGAGCAGACACGATCAATTTCCTGCTCCACTCCTGGCTGCTGTTTTGGCCGGAGCTGCCGGCAGAGCAAAACGGCCATCATCAAGCGGCAGATTGATTTCGATTTTGTCTACGGTATATTTGGTGCGGTTGGGGTCGCCTTTTTCTCCGCCTTCAAAGGCAAACGGGAAGTAGATGCCGTTGACCTCCTCGTAATCGCCGAAATAGATCTCGGTCTCCTGGATCGCGCCGCGAATCATGCGCTGGGTTTCAATCTTCAGCTCCAGGTAGGAGTCAGTATCCAGATAGTAGTAACGGACGGTGCCATTTTTCAGCGTCAGTTTGATCTTGTAGCAGTCGGTGCCCTCGACGGGATCATGGCCAACCAATTCGGCTTGATGGCCCTTTTCCTTGTAGTCCACAAGTTGGCCGTCTATGTCGGCATCATCGATAAGTGATTTCAAATCGTCTTCCGAGAGCAGTTGCGCATCTTTGCGGCCTTCAAAAGGAGAAACCTCCCACCCCGTCTTGCCGTCATAGGCCTGCACCTCAGCGGTGCCCTGAATAATGTTCTCTTCGCGCACCTTACCCGGCCGCTTGTTCTCCTGTACGAAAGCCGCCCGGAAGCTGCCGGAAACATATTTTCCGCTGGTGCGCATGGTCTGCACCGATTTGAGCTTCTCCATCCCGCCGTGTGCCTGGATGTTCTTGGCAATGATTTCATCCACGGTCTGGGCGCTTGCTCCCAGCGAGGCGGCAAAGCATAGCAAAGCCGCTGCGCCTATGGTCTTCAAAAACGTTTGCAACATCCGGGTTCTCCTTAACTGAAGTTGAAAGCTTTGATCCTATTTAACGGGGTCGGTAGCGCCGATACGAAGCGCCACTTTAAATATCTAGGAAGGCATAAAGGTTAAGTCAAACTATCATAGACGAAGCAGGGAAGAATCGGTAAGCGGGATTTTCACAGATTTTTCAGGTGCCCGCAAGCGGGACCGAAGCTAATCTGCGTCCGTATGGCGCACTATTTTGACCGGCCGCGCTCATTGAGGTTCGCCCGCGCCACCTGCTTCTGCCTTCATGCCAACAGCAGCGAAGATCTCTGGGCTGAACATCGTTAGTTTGACGCCACTTCTGGCGCGGATCGCCGCCTGGTTGTACTTGAGCACGAAGGCGCGTGGGTCTTTCAGAGTTTCAACCAAAGCCGCGCGCCCGAACTGCTTTTCAATCGTCGTCGCCATCTGATAGCCGACGACATACCACGGGCCGCGGAAACCAAAGAACGTATAGGCTTCGTGATCTGCGGCTTCCAGGTTCTTATAGTCACCGTGGATGATGTCGAGAAAGAACTGATTGATCTGGTCCAACTCATTGTCGGCGTTCTTTGTTTCCTGTTGCCAGCACGTCTGATCGGTTTGCGGAAAGTCAGCCACGGGAGAGACGTCGAGCGATCCGGCTGCGGCCAGCATTGCCATTCCTTCCCCGAAAGCTCCCATCCACTGGGCTACTTTGTGCGCCTCAGGGGAAAGGGTCTTGATGCGCTCTTCGTAGGCTGCAGCCAGACTCGCGAGTCCAATGTGGTGGAGCTCGTGAGCGACCGTGTTCTCGAACTGCCGCTGGGGGATTGCCGGATCGAGATAAAGAAAGATGGCGGGATCGGTGGCGGCTTCGAAGACAAAACTGTTCGTTTTTGGCTTGATCACCGGATAGACCTTGGCGCGAATCTTTGCTTCGGGGGGAAGATAGGCGAGTGGACGCTCGGCCACGGCTGCCAGGTCAGCTTTCTTCCATTCTGCCAGCGTCTTGTGCAAGTCTGAACGCGTCGCCACCAGGTGATCGGAGAGAACGAACTTCTTAAAATCCTCATCGGTGAAGTCCCTGCGGAACGACGCTTCGCGTTTCTTCAAGCGCGTGTAAGGTTCACTGGTGAACAACCGCTTCCAGTCGTCATCAGTAACCAGTTGGTGTGCAGCGCTCTTGTCAACGATTGCGAGGACCGCTTCTGCTTCGGAGATATCGAGCGTCAAGTCAACACGGTCTCGGCTGGCGGCATGTGCGTCTGCCAGGCAGGTGCACAGGAGAGCAGCAGCAACAACAACGGCGGCTCGCAACATAAGAGTTTCTCTCTGGGTTGGACGTAAGCTCAAAAGTTCGGTTAGCTGTTGCGCGCAGTGGTAGCGTCTTAGGTGGCCGCCTAATATCTCCGGCTGATTCT
Organism: Terriglobales bacterium; assembly: GCA_035487355.1. Classification (NCBI taxonomy): domain Bacteria; kingdom Pseudomonadati; phylum Acidobacteriota; class Terriglobia; order Terriglobales; species Terriglobales bacterium. The sequence continues at coordinate 54,415 of DATHMF010000017.1, forward strand.
GCTATTTCTGCGGTGCAGGGTCAGGAGCAGGCAGCGTACCCTTCTCCATGGTGAAAATGAATGGGTTGAGCGTATAGCTGGAGATGACCCCGATCACGTCGGCCATGGAACCAACCGCAGGGGTGTGAAGCATGGGTTTTTGCATCACCACGTGCATGTCGGCCTTTTTGCTCTGCTGGTTCTCATCCGTAATAGCTACGTCGAGACTGTCCTTGGTGGCAGAGATGACCATCGCGGGAATTCTGAGCCTGGCCTCGCCGTCTTTTTGCTTGGCCTGGATGCCCTGCCAGACTTTGTCGGCGGCATCCTTTCCCTGGGGGCCACAATCGCGTTGCGCGAGAATAAATTCCCAGTCGCTGAAGGAAAGCTCTTCGACTTTGTTTTTCGCAACCGCGTCGGCGGCGATGTCACAGTTGGTGGGCTTGGGCGTGATCCCAATCGGGGTTGGCGGGGCCGTCTGATTTGCCGCAGCCGCCACGAACTGGTCCCAGCCGTCTTCGCTGCCATGGTAGTGGCGGTATGAGGATTTCGCATAAGTGGTAATACCTTGGGCTGCCTGGGCGTTGTTCCGTGCTGTGGCGATATTGATGGCCTTGGCCAAATACCAGAAGCCGTTTAAATCCATCGGGTTCATCAACATATCGGAAATGCCGAGCTGATAGATATCCTGCATGTTGGAGGGATCAATCTGAAACGATTTCAGGTAATTCGTGCGCGCCGTAGCATAGTCCTTGGCTTGAAGCGCACAAAAGCCGGCAGCTCCATCAAAAATCGTGGACATTTGCTTGCGCAACGTCTCAAAATCAGGGTCGGAGAGGCCATCCGGTTTCGGCCACACCGGCAGCGCCAGCAGCCCCTTTTGCGCATAAGCGCAACCTTCCTGGAGCGCTGCTTGTTTTCCCTGGGTGGCATGAAAACGGTCAAGCACAGTAAGGATGGCCAGGGCACGAACATTATCAGGGTTCATCCCCAGAAGTTGCTTCGCAATGGCTTCCACCTTCTCCTGGTTATTGGCCGCCTGGTAAGCGGCCATGGCTTGCTCCAGCGCATCAATCTTCACCACGCTGTTGGGATACTGGCTTATGAAAGCCTCAAAGGCAGCCCCCTTGGCAGCAGGATCCTGTGTATTGAGGGCTGCAATATAGGAGTTGTACTCAACCGGGTCCTTGATCACCTTCTGGTTGGTGGTTGGGGCCGTCGGTGTGGGTTGGGTTTGGGCCAGCAATAGCGTTGTTCCCGCAACGGTGAGCGCAGTCAAAAGTGTGATAAATACGTTTTTCATGAAAAATTGCTCCTTCATTGGCTCTAACCAGCGAGCGGGCGTAGGAAACCGCGATCTGGCATTAGATGGGGGATGCTCTATATTGCACTGGAAATCAAACTTTGGAAAGAGGGTAATCTATACATCATCTAAGGCCCCCGACGTTAACGTCCGCGTTTTGCGTCTGGGGATGTTCAGCAGCTTCTCGGCAGAACCAGCCAAGTATTCCTGAGAACTGAGAACCGAGAACTGTTTCTGTTAACCTGATTCTTACTACCAACAGGCAGAAGGGAACGATCAAGGATGGTTCTTGGCGCGCTATCAAAGCACAAATGGGAATACGCACTTGTCTCTTTGTTGCTTTTGTTGATGGCCGTGCTCTCTCTTGCCAGCTCCCGGCAGCAGTCGCCAACCTATGATGAGGTGGTCCATATCCCCTCCGGGCTCAGCTATCTGCAAAAGCAGGACACCCGCCTTAACCTTGAGCATCCGCCCTTGCTGAAAGTCATCGCGGCCGTTCCGTTGCTGTTCTCCGATGTGCATGCGAATTATAACGATCACTCATGGTGCGGCGCCGGCGGGCTCGATTGCCAATGGACCTTCGGCAAGCGCTTCTTCAGTGAATGGAACCGCGACCCGGCACACATTGTTTTTCTTGCGCGCCTGCCCATGATCTTTCTAACCCTCTGCTTCGGGTTGGCGGTTTACCTTATGGCCCGCGCCCTCGCCGGTATGTGGGGGGCGCTGTTGAGTCTGGCAGTATTTGCCACCTCGCCTTTTTACATCGGTTATGGATCTTTGGTCATCACCGACATGGGGCTGGCGTTTTTTTGCCTTTTGACCGCCTGGCTGACCGCGAAGTTATGGGTGCGGCCCGGCTTCGCCTCTCTCCTTCAATTATCATTAGCTGCCGCTGCGGCACTGCTTTCCAAGTTTTCTGCTTTGTTGATCGCACCATCGATAGTGTTGTTGGTAGCATGGATGTGGTTTAGCGCGGCGAAAGATCGTCACAGCACACCAGGGCCGGAAGGGCCGTCATCGCGCAGCAACGGCAAGGCTTTCTCTTACCTGGCGGCCGCCGGAGTATTGACTCTTCTGCTCACCGGCGGTGTTTACTGGCTCACCTGTTTTCATAGCTCGCCGCGCGAGATCTTGAATGCCCGCAATGCTTATGTCTCCGCGGCCCGTCCGCCGGAGCGCATTCTTGCCTCGACGGCCTATTTTGTCTCGCGGCATCCCGGTTGGGAAAAACCACTGCAACCGCTCTGGCTTTATTTGGGGGGCATCGGATATCTGAATGCCGGCCTGACCCGGCCGGTGTATCTGCTGGGAAAGCTCCATGGCCACGGCGTGTGGTATTACTTTCCGGTAGTTGCTTTTTTTAAGCTCGCCCCCGGCGAAGTGCTGCTGCTCTTGCTTCTCGCAATTCTTACCCCACTGCAGCTAAGGCGGGAACATTTAAACCAGGAGAAAACCACGGCCCTGCATTCCAGCTACATCAACCGAGTCCGCATACGTGCGTTAATGTCATTTTTTCTGGTATTCCTCGCCGCCGCCATGCGTGCCCGGCTCAACATCGGTGTGCGGCATATTTCGGTTCCGCTTTCTATCCTGGTTGTGTTGCTGGCACTGATGATACCGCAATTGAGTGCGGTCGTCTCTCCACAAAAACAAAAGTTTGCCTTCGCCGCGGTTGCTCTCCTTGTATTTTCCTGTTTGGTCACTGCGATCGCGGCGTTTCCGCACTACATCTCCTACTACAATGATTTCCGCTTAGGCACACCCAAACAGGAGATCACCACCGATTCGAACCTCGACTGGGGACAAACCCTCCCTGCGGTTGCAGACTTTGTGACCCAACATCATATCCAGACCATCTACGTTGATGGCTGGACCCCACTGTCACCGGCCACCTACATTCCGCAAGCAAAGCCTTGGAAATGCGATAACCCGGGAGCGGAACTCCCGCAGTGGGCAGTAGTCTCGGCAAACTTTCTGACCAAGCAGGAGCCCACGTGCATTGGACTGATGAAATATCAGAATCAGACGCTTCCCGGAGACGCCATGGTCGTCTTCCACATTACCGACCAAACCTACGCCGAAACCCGCAAGCAATATCTGAAAGCCCATCCCAACGCAAGCGTAGCGCCGCCGGTGCGGTAAATCCGGCTTAAGGACGCAACGAGGAGCCCTCAGGCGCTTTCCTGGAGCTTGAAACTGAGAGCCGGGAGCTGTTTTCGGTCGTACCCCCACCCCACTTGCTGAAAGAGGCGGTATAGCAGCTAAGTCCCAGGCCATCAATGACATACGCCAGAAAACTAGTGTACTAGCAGGTAGTGTCTGGCGGTGGTCTCAAATGGGCCAATTTTTAAAGATCAACGCTCACCCTATGCGCCGATTTTTCTGAGCACTGCTCTATGTTTTTTCAAAGATCTCGTACCAACGGGCATTCTGAATGCCGTCAGCCAATTATGACCCACAATCTTCGCAGAATGAAGTGTTTGATATCAGAGTGATATCAATGTGGTGAAATGGTCCTCTATTTCTGACCCGGTCTCAACACCGAAGACTTCTCCCCACTATGAGACAGAAATAGATACACCGCGCCCAGGAACAATATCGGATCCACCGGATGCCGGTAGCGCACATGCGTGTGCGTAATATAGAAGATAAGAGGGTAGAAGATCAGGACCGAAAGCAGGAGCCATCCTCCCGGCACTTTCTTGCGGATTGCGTGCACGCAACCCCAGAAGCCCAGCAGCGCCATCATGAACAAAAATGTCGTCCGCACAACTACGTTCGAAGGATGGACCCTGGGGTCATCCGGCGCGCCACACCAGAAGTAAGCAATTCGTTTAAGGCTTATCGCGGCAAATGTTCCCGGATGACTTCGTATAAATTCCACCGCCAACCGGCGCTTCTCAGCAATGTAAGGAATCTCGCCCATCCGTTGATATTTGTTGAGTTCAGCACTGTTCCATATGGGGTGCTTCCCTTGCACGATCAATCCATCTGCGCCGGGCTGATTTCCTAAATACAGCTCTTCCCCAAAATTGCTGCGCAGGCCAAGGTAGTGCATGGTGATGTAATTTCTCGCGACCCAGGGCACGCATCCCAGAACAATCAGCGCGAGTACCGAAACAAGCCCGGTTTTGATTGAAGGGAAAGATCGCTGCCGCCACCAAATCCATAACAGAGAAACCGGCAAGAAGCTCAGCAGTGTCGGATTACTATTGGCAACCAACCCCCAAAGCAGACCCAGAAGTAAAAAGTGACCGATGCGCGGCTCGCGTCGCACACGGAGCGTGGCATACACCACCGCGGCCACCAGCAATGCGGAAAAACTTGTGTCCCATACCCACCGTACCGACCATTGCACGGCGTAGGGCAGCAGCGCCCAAAGCCATGCAGCTATGATCCCCGATTTTATGCCGACCGTTTCTTTTCCAATACCAACCATCACAACCGCGGTCAGGGCGGCAAACAAACTGTTCACGGCAGTGATTACCCATGCCGAAATCGGGCTGTACACGCCAAAAACCTTGAAGACGCCGGCGAGAAGCAGGGGGTACACCGGCGTATACCACGCCGTTGGTCCGGTGGCGACTCCGAACGGAGAGCTGAAGCCATGGCCTTCAACAATGGATTGCGCAACCTCGCCAATTTCATAAGCAAAGAAAAGATGGTTCGATTGCGTGGCAGAAAACCAGGGACGAAGGCTGAAATCCACAACGCGCACCAGAAGCGCTACAACAAAGATAGTTGTGGGAGAACAGATAAATCTTAGCAACCGGCCTGATCGGCTCGCGGCATGCTGAATATCTGCAGGCTTGCTGTCGTTTGCACTCAAAGCAGCTCTTCAAGGCAGTGAATTATATTCGGTCCAAAATTGAATGGTAGAATAACACGTCCTTCATCAATCAAGCGTTCTGCCGATTCAATCATACGAACAATGCAAACAAAGCCGCAAAACCAACAAACCCAAAATAAACAAGCTGAAGTTTCCGAGATGACTTCAAAGACGACTGCAGGCAATTCCGCGGTGAACGGTTCATTCTGGTCGCGCTCGCACGTCCTTCTTGGCGTCGCCACAGTCAGCTTTGCCATGCTTCTTTTGGAGCTGGCCTTGACCCGGTTGTTTTCTGTCGTGCTCTTCTATCACTTTGCTTTTTTGGCGATCTCTGTCGCCTTGTTGGGACTGGGCGCAGGCGGCGTCACGGCATATCTAAAGAAAGCGCGTCTGGCGCAATATTCTCTCTCGCGGCTGGGTTGCGTGCTTTCCGTGTTGAATGCCATCGCCACGCTGGTCGTGCTGGAAATCATCTTGCACGCCCGCATTTCTTTGCGCATTACACCTGGAACGGTCTTGCGATTGACGGTGATCTATTTAGCTGCCGCCTTCGTGTTCTTCTTAAATGGAGTTCTGCTTTCAGTCGTCTTTGCCCGCGCACCTCGCCCGGTCTCCCGGCTCTACGGCGCAGACCTGCTCGGTGGCGCGCTGGCCTGCATGGCGGCGGTGCCGCTCTTAAACGTGATTGGTGCCCCCAATGCCGTGCTGGTCTCCGCTCTGGTGATGGCTTTGGCGGCATCGTTGTGGGCGCAAAGGCGCAGCGCTAAACTCGTCGCGCTGGTTTTGGGCATGGTTTTTGTTCTACTGCTGGCCGTCAATCGCGGCGAGAGAGTGCTCGATATTGTTTACTCGAAGGGAGTGCGCCGCAATCCTAAGGTTGAGTTTGTGCGCTGGAACGCGTTGTCGCGGGTTGAAGTTTTTCCCGACGAGCAGGGCAAAGGCATCCAGATTGACGGCGATGCTTACACCGCCTTAATGGATACCGATGCAAGCGACACTGAAGATGCGTGGCAGAAAACCTGGGACACCGAAGCCGCGCCCTCCGTGGTCAGCGTGTTGCGTCCCCACGGGGCTTACGCCATCATCGGCCCCGGCGGTGGAGTTGACGTGCTGCGTGCCGTCAGCGGAGGAAGTCCCAGCGTGACCGCCGTTGAAATCAATCCCATTATTGCCAATTTGATCATGGGCGGCGCTTATGCGGAATACAGCCACCATCTTTATCAGCTCCCTCAAGTTCACGTCCATGTTGCCGACGGACGCGCCTGGCTTCGCAGCAGCACTGAGCAATACGACATCGTGCAGATGACCAAGGTGGATACCTGGGCCTCAACCGCCGCCGGCGCATTGGCCTTGAGTGAAAACTCGCTCTACACCATGGAAGCGTTCCACGATTATTTTGCCCACCTGAAGCCGGATGGAATGCTGGTGGTCACCCGTTGGGATTTCGCCCAACCCCGCGAGGCCTTGCGTATCGTCGCGCAGGATATGGAAACGCTGCACGCTCTCGGGATAGCAAATCCCGCAGCACACTTGATGATTATTGCCGAAGGCGGCCTCGACCAGGATGGACAGGCCGTCGCCGTATTCGCTAAAAAAAGCCCGTTCTCTCCAGCCGAACTGCAGGCTGTGGAACAATATCTGCAAAGCCATCCCACGCTCCTGCTGCTCTATATGCCGGGGAAGCCGGAGCTGGCGCACGCGGCAACCGGAGCAGGTGCGTATGCGGCGCTGATCCAAGGCAACGATGCCTCCAGGTTTTCCGACCAGTATCCTTTTAATGTCGCGCCGGTTTACGATAACTCGCCCTTTTTCTTCTTTACCCTCAAGCCCACTGTGGCGTTGGGCCAGCTTCTGCACAGCTCGCGCGGCCGGCAAGCGTGGAAGAACAACATGGGCATCCTGGTGCTTGCTTTCTTGATCGGGCTTTCCACCGTAGCGGTGCTGGCTTTTCTCGTACTGCCCCTGCTGCTGGTCTCCGGTAAACCCAGCCGTCATCTGCTCGCGCTGATGTATTTTGTCGCCATTGGTCTGGGTTACATCATGGTTGAAATTGCGCTCATCCAGCGCTTCGTGGTTTTTCTCGGCCATCCCACCTACGCCATGACCGTGGTTGTCTTCTGCATGCTGCTCTCGAGTGGCATTGGGAGCCTGGTCTCCCGCCGCTGGTTCTCGCAGACCGCGCGGGTCAGGCTGGCATTAATTGCGATTGCCGCCGCCGTTCTCATTTATATGTTCGTTCTGCCTGGCCTGCTCACTCAGTATGTAGGACTGCCGTTCGCAATAAGATTGGTCCTGAGCTGCGCTGCTCTTATTCCCCTGGGATTCATTATGGGAATGCCCTTTCCCACCGGACTGCGTGCTCTTAGCGAAAAAATATCTGCTTCTGGCGAGAACCACGCCAGCTCTTCGGAAAATATTATTGAATGGGCGTGGGCCATGAACGCCGGATCGAGTGTGCTTGGATCAGTCGTGGCTATGGTGGTTGCCATGAGTTCCGGCTTGAATGCAGTTCTGGTCTGCGCCGCCGCGGCTTATCTTATTGCTGGATTGGTTGTACGCAGGGGATAGAACTCGGTGTCTCTGTGGTGAACAAGCGCTAACCCCAGCGGTGAAAACATTTCATTGGGACTTAACTGCAACGGATCTCCAAACCTCTATCACGAACCAGACCCCCAGTATCATCATCTCCGGCTCAATCGGGTGCCGGTATCGCGGATGCGGGAACGTAATGTAATAAACCGCCGGATACACCAAAAGCAGCATCGCATACAAGAACGCACCCGGTTTTTTCTGCCGGATCACCAGCCACAATCCTCCAAACGCCAGCACCGTTGAGAGCAAAAAGAAGATATAGCGACTGCGCGACAGCCCGGGAGTGCCAGATGTCCGTGGTGTGCCAAACCAGAAATAGTAGGCGCGTTTCAGCGAAAGCGTCGCAAACATCGCCGGATGCGACCGGATAAACTCCATAGCCTCATGTCCGCGCTCATGCGCATAGGCAATCTCGCCCATCCCCTGATACGCAGCAAACTCGGCTGCGTTCTGACTGGGATGCCGTTGCCACTTCCATAAACCGTCAGCATCTTCATAGTTGCCAAGCCGCAGCTCTGCGCCAAAATTGCTGCGAATGAACACGAACCTGCCAAACACCTCATAGTTGCGGATCATCCACGGTGTCACGCAGAGCACGAAGATGACAATTGCTAATGCCGCCGGGCCCATCCATTTTTTGTGTTCACGAAGACGTTGATAACATGCCCACGCCAACGCGAAAGGCAGCAGCGACAGCAGCGAAGGATTGCTAAGTGCAATCGCCCCCCAGGTAAGCCCGAAGAGCACCCACGTTTTCAGGCCGTCGGAATTTTTCAGCCGCAGCGTCAACAAAAAAACTACACTCAACAGGAAAGCGGAAAAGCTCGTCTCCCACACCCAGCGAATGGCAAAATACATGGAGTAGGGCAGCACCGCCCACAACCATGCCGACCATAAAGCTGTTTTCTCGCCGAGAGTCTCCTTTGCGATGGAATAAATCGTCAGGCAAGTCAGGGCCGAAAATAAACTGTTGATCGCGAGCAGGACCCACGCGGATTGATAGCTGTAAATTCCGAAGATCTTGAACACACCAGCCACCAAATATGGATACAGCGGCGCAACCCACGCCGTGGGCCCGGTGTTCCCATGGAACGGAGAGCTAAAACCCTGGCCGGTCGCAACCGAGTAGGCAATCCTGCCCGTCTCCCAACCCAAGCCAAAGCTTTCCTGGTCAGGACTGGTTTTATACGTGTGCTCGGCCGTCATGACCAGCAGGCGCAGTGCCAGCGCCACCAGTGCAATAACGATCGGCCTGCGCAAGGTTTTTCTTAGAACACTGGAAGATTGGGCCGCATGGCTGGAAGAGGCGTTAGGAGATTCAGATTCAAGTTTATTGATGGGCACCAACCTACGCCTTCACCTTTACTGGTTTCCCCGTGCGCGCAGCTTCATAGATGGCGCTGATGATCTGTATATCGCGCCGTCCCATCTCTCCTCCGACGGGAGTTTCGCGCCCGGTGAGGATGCAATCGGCAAAGTCATCCATATGGGCGGCCTGCTGATTGATGGGAGTGAAATTCAGCGGTCCGCGGCTGGTTTCGGCCACGATGCCGCGGTAGGTAAATGCATGTTGCTTAAATTCCATCCAGCCCTTTGCGCCTTCAATGCGGAATTGATCGGCGGAGTGATTGAAACTTGTGACCGCATCGCATTTTGCGCCATTGGGGAATTCCATCGTCCAACGGATGGTCTCTTCCACTTCATTGAATAGTTCGGGCTTGGTCTTCGGTTCCTCGTGCGCGGTTACGGAGACAGGCGCAACTCCATTGGCGGCCATGCATGCTCCATGCACAATGTAGATGCCGAGGTCCATCATCGGACCGCCTCCCGCCAGCTTCTTATCAATTCGCCACGCGCGTTGGCCAAAAATGAATCCGCGGTCGCCCGTCATTTTCATGAAAGGACCAAAGTCCTGTTCTTTCGCCAGCCGCATCATCTCTTTGTGATAGAGGTCGTAATGCAGCCGGTATCCAACCGCCAACTTAACCTTCGCCTTCTTGCAAGCGGCAATCATCCGGTCGCAGCCTTCGACAGATGTAGCCATCGGTTTTTCCGAGATCACGTGCTTGCCCGCCTTTGCGACTCGGACGGTATATTCAGGATGCAACGCTGGCGGCGTCACAACGTAGACAATATCAATATCTGGATTGTGCGCAATCTGCTCCATATTGTCGTAGCTGTAGATGTTCTTCTTGTTCAAGTTATAGGTTGCCGCCCACTGCTCGCCCTTTTCTGGATGGCCGGTAATTACGCCGGCCAGGTAGCACAGCTTGGTCTCACGCAAAGCGGGCCCAAGTTGGCCTGAGGAATATTTGCCCAGCCCGAGCAACGCCACGCCCAGCTTGCGGCCTTTGTTTTGTGCCAGCGCTTCCTGGGCACGAAGATCAAGTCCAGTGGTTGCCAGAGCCGCTGTTCCGAACAAAAGATTGCGCAAAAAGTCGCGGCGTGAGGTATCGAAGATGGTCATAAGAGTGGGCTCCCGGTCGAGCTGGGTTCAACAGGTTACAGATTCTAATCCCGTGTGGCGTATAGGTTCAACTTTTTCTCTTCCAGAAAATCCAGCTTCTCCTTCAGATGCGTGGCTTCGGGCGACGGATAAACTTTGACCCCCGTCAAGCTATCGCATTGCTGAATATCGTGGTGCTGCAGATAACAACTTCTCCAACTGTCCTTAACATTGTGATATTGGGCCATCATAGATCGGTCACCGATGCGCACCGGCACAGCCGCGCTCACGGCAATCACTAAAATGACGATGGTTCCAACTGTTTTAAAACTTTTGCTGCTGTATGCGAGACAGGAAAAATATATTCCGAGAAATGCGGGAATCAGATAAGAGACATAACGTGAGCTTTGCGCGGTCAACAAGCCCATGCAAAGCCGTCCCAAAGCCGTATTGGCGCAAAACAGCAGGGAAAAGATAAGCAAAGCAGCGCCCACCAGGTTTTGCGCTCCGCTTTCTTCTTTTCTCGACAGAACCCCTGCCAATGCAGCCACCAGTGCTACACCACTCCAAACCAAAATCATGCTGCCGATGAGGGTTGGAATTACACCAGATCCTTTGATCCCGGTGAAATTCACAAACATCAGGCCTGCATAGTGCACATACTGCATCATCGGCTCGGAAAAAGGTTTGAAGCATGCTGCTGCGGGGTCAAACTTGTAACCAATGAAGAAAGAAAAAAATGAACCCACAGCGATCAGAATCGCCACAAGCGAAACAACGGCGGTGGGGCCTGGAACACCGGTGCGTTTATGTCGCCAGTAATCAAGGACGAGTAAAAGAGGCGTGATCAGCCCAATGAAAATTCCGAATCCGGTGTAAATGAGAAGGAAGTTGGTGACCAGAATCCATGCGTATCGCGTGAGCGGACGCGGCAGCGTCCATCCTATGCAATAGATGACCAGCAGCAGAATAGGAAGCGGCCCATGCGCCAGGTTCGTGGTGCCAAAGAGGGTCTCGTATTCCAAAGGTGTAAGGAAGATGAGAGGAATCACGGCGTCGAAATAAGTAACCGGTCCATAAAGGCGCTTTTTCAAGTACAGCGCCAGCAACGCCGCCAGCACAAAGATTGCACAGGCGAGAAAGGCCTCTGCCCGGCTATTCCAGTGGAACATCGGTTCAAAAAGCCACGAAACGAGTGCGCCAACGCCCTGGCGGTGCGGCCCATGCTGCCAGCGGAACATCTCCCAGAACGAATGTTTTTCAAAAAGAGTGGCATTGTTAAAGTCCCATTGGTCCCAGAAAAAAATATTGACCGCATAGCGGTTGACCAGACGAAACAACCGTGCAGCTACAACTCCAGTGGTTAGCAATACGAAGAGAAGCGGCCACAGCGCTCTCTGTTGGGGGGCAGTTTCGCCGGCGCTCTTTTGCGATAGAACTTCAGATTGAGCACTCATGGGGTTTCTGTCCGCTGCTGTTGGCTGAGGTCAAGCACTCGCACCAGGGCGATTGCAATTCCCATGAACAACCAGATCAGGAGCATGACTTCACCATCGCCCAGGGTGTAATGAACAAAAGAACTCATCACGAATGCAACCACAGCCCCAAATATTCCCAAAAAGACACCACGCGCGAACCACTCGCCATGCTGCACTTGTTTCCACGAGCGTGCCAGAAAAAGCAGGTAGGCAATCATGAGCCACACCCATACAGCCAGGCAAGGCAATCCACAATCCACTGCTAATTCGATAAACGTAGAGTGAAAATGGCTGCGCAGCGGAAATTTCTTAAAAGCGGCAAGGTTCCATTGTTCGCCATACACCAGTTCGCTGTCGGGTCCCACGCCAAACACGGGATGCTCCGCAACCAGCCGGGGCGCATCTTTCCACATGAGCCAACGGAACTCGCTTCCCGCATCTCCCAGTGCCAGCCATCCCATGTTTCGTTCTCTTTGGATCCAGACCGTGCCCACAATGAAGGCCAAAACCAGTGCGATCAGGGCGGCCATACGAATCCGTTTGAACATTACCCAAAACACAAACGCGCATCCCAGCAGCAGGGCAGCCATATAGGTCCGGGTCACGGTCGCGAGCAACGCCGCGGAAGTCCCAAGAAAAATCACAGCTAGAATCCACCGGGCCGCGGTCCGTTCTTTCCAACTCGAAACCAGCAGTCCAAAGGTCAGCAAGCCAACCTGCAGCAGCATGCCGGCATAGGGGATGTAGTGATAAAAGTGGCCTTGCGCGCGCGGTGGACGTCCGCGTTTTGGAATGTTGCCAGGTTGGCTCAACCACTGTTGAAGGTCATTTCCATCAACTTGCACATTAAAAATTACCAGAGGCGCATTGCGGGCAATGCGGAGCGAGAGTGTTTTGTCTGCCTGTGTGGCTTTGAGCGCTGCACTCCATTGTTGCGGAGTTCGTGTGGGATGTCCGTTGATGGATTGCACGATGTCTCCCGACCGCAGCCCACGCTGGTACAGGTTCGTATCCGGAGAAATTGTGACCAGCTCCGTGCCGATTCCGTGGACGTATTGCCATCCCGTTCGTGCCACACTGACCATAGTTGAAGCCAGAAGCAGACAAGTCAGGATCTTGACTTGCTTCACGCTGCTTATGTTCTGGGCTACAACCACCGCCAGGATGATCAAGGTGAACCAGCCCAACCGTGCCCGGCTCAGGGTTGGGGCATAGGAGAGTGCGGTTGCAACTGCGGCAAGCGTTAGAAAGAGCAGCGAAGGCAGCAGGAACGGCTGTTGCTCGAACTTTCTGACTAGCCCCAGCCGTATAACCCAAACCGGGAGTGCCACCAGAAAGACGATGAAGGCCCACTGCGTCTCATGAGGAGCAAGGATGGAGATCAGGCAAAGGCAGAGGAAAATCGTCTCATTCAACCAGGCGGCAATTGCGTCACGGACCGGATTTTGATTGGCATCAGGAGCAAGAGGCTCTGCCGCCGGCGCACCCCGGGCTTGCTGGCCGGCATCAGCCAGCATAGTTTTCTGATTTAGGTTCAAATTTCCTCTCCAAAAAGCTTCTTCCTCAAACGGCACCAAGTTTAATGATTGATACTAACAGCACTTCAAGCATGGGAGGGAAGCCGGTAAGAATGCATCATTAATGCAGAAATAAACAATCTTTAAGTATAGGAACAAACCTGATTACTTTTTGTAAAGAAGAGCTACAATCTAGCGAAAACATCCTCTGTTAATATCTTTTCTTGGCAACAATGGAGGCTCCCATGTATCTGCAACGTTCTGCAGCGATTCTTGTATTTTTCGCCGTCATACTTCTGGTGTTACCTTTGCTCTCGCAGACCCAGGTTGCCGGCCTGCGGCCGGAGCTCGTGTGGCAGCAAACCTCGCCCACAGCCCAGGGCCTCGATGGTTCCGTGCTATACCAAATTGTTTATCGTTCCAACTCCCTGCCTGATGCACCCAAGACGCCGGCCCCAACCAATCCTGGCAACGCCGCGAACGGTCGTGTATTGAATACTGTCGGAACGACCACCACAGCACCAACCGGCGGCACGTGGTTGATTGGCGGCAACGCAGGCATCACCTGTACCGCTTCGCCTTGCAAAGATTATCTCGGAACCAGCGACAACAACGCATTTGAAATTCGTGTGGGAGGGAACCGGGCCCTGCGCATCGAGCCGCAATTTGATTCTGGCAGCAGCAACAGTTTTACACCCAACCTGATTGCCGGCTTCAGCGGCAATGCGGTTACTGATGGAGCCATAGGTGCCACCATCGCGGGCGGCGGCGAAGCCGGCGCGGGGAATAGCGTGACCGCTAAGTTTGGCACCGTGAGCGGCGGGCTGAACAACATGGTCAACGGTGCATCGGGGACCGTCAGTGGCGGACAAAGTAACAACGCCATGGGAATCCATGCCGCCATCTGCGGGGGCTCGCAAAATGCCGCCATTGGACAGGGCTCAACCATTGCCGGCGGGGTCGGCAACAGCGCCAATGGTGAAGGTGCATTTGTTGCTGGTGGAGGCTCCAACAGCGCTGGCGGTAACTATAGCTTTGCTGCCGGCCACCATGCCAGCACCCGTGGGGATGCAGGGACCTTCGTCTGGGGAGACGATTCCAGCAGCACCGATGTCAGGCCCACTGGCCCGAACCAATTCGTAGCAAGAAGCTCTGGTGGGGTGGTCTTTTACAGCAATCCTGCTCTTAGCTCTGGCGTGGTGCTTGAGCCCGGCGGCGGCTCATGGTCTTCTCTCAGCGACCGCAACATGAAAGAGCACTTTGCCGGCGTTGATGCGACGCAAGTGCTGGCCGAGGTTTTGCAGTTGCCCATCGCGACCTGGAATTACAAGTCGCAGAGCGCCGGCATCCGCCACATCGGCCCCGCCGCGCAGGATTTTTATGCGGCCTTCAAAGTAGGAGAAGATGAGCGCCGCATCACCGATATTGATGAAGGCGGCGTTGCCCTGGCTGCCATTCAGGGATTGAATCAAAAACTGGAAGCCGAGCTCAAAGCAAAAGACGAACAACTGGCCGAGCAGCAACAAGTGAACAGCCAGCAGGAGCAGGAAATCCGCAAGCTGATGGAAGCAGTAGAGAAGCTGCGCCGACAGGTGGAAGCCAGAAACTAGGGTTAACTGGCATCTTTGGTAAAGATGCGCGTAGCTCGCCGCGTCTCCTGATTGCATTTCCCATTCATCTTGATTGTTTGAACGATCCGCTGTTGCCTCAGGTTTCCCATGCCCATTTTTTTCTCAGCCTTGGTTCTTTCCCGCAAACTAACCTGCCAGCGCCGTGCTTGTTACGAGAAGACCTCATTTCCAATCCGCGCCAGAAGATGAAACGTATTGGTAAGTAGGCTCACTACATGATACCAGGCGAAACCAAGCGGAACGAATCTCAACAAGACAGTGTTAAAGACCTGCCAACAGGTCTGGGACATATCCCTTTGCAGGAGCGGGTTTCATGGATGTCGCAATTTTCGGCGCTGGAATCGCTGGTTTGATGGCAGCCATTACCTTGCGTGCGCAGGGGCACCATTGCCGTATTTATGAGCGTCTTAGTCGTGGCCATGAAACTGGCATGGGGTTTATCTTGACCCCAGAAGGCGTTGATTGCTTGCAGAAATTCGGAGTGCGCTTCAGCGGCGCTTTCAGCGGTGTGCCGCTTAATCGTTACTGCTGCCGCAATGCAGCCGGCGAGATTCTGCACGAGCAAGCCATGCCTGCCGGCGCCCGCAGCATGCGGCGTTGTCATCTTATATCCGCATTGATCGGCGCTTTGCCGGCAAATGACACGCTTGCTTTTGGCGCTGAGTTAAGTGGTCTGGAGTTCGGTGAAAGCGGTCGAGTTACGGTGGCCTGCTTGAGTTCAGGCACGCGCATTCATGCCGATTTGTACGTTGCCGCCGATGGTATACGTTCGCAGGCAAGGCAAGCTTTGTTTCCTGATTGGCCTGCGTCGCCAGCCCAGGTGCTGGAAATCGTTGGACTTCTACGCTGTGACAAAACCATACGATGGGCCGGCCACGACTTCAACAAATTCCATGCGCCAAGTGGAGGCACTGCTCTCGGTATTTTGCCCGTGGATCCATACCACGTAGTTTGGTATCTGCAATTTGACGCACACCGTTTTCCTCCGCCGAAAGAAAACGGCAATGCCAGTCCCGAGGCGCGGCATGCTTTCGTGGAAAAATTGGTAGGGGACTGGGCCGATCCTGTCCCGCATCTGCTTGCCAAGACTGATTTCTCGCGAGTGTATCTTTGGCGCCCAATGGATACCGATCCTGTGCCGCACTTCTATCAGGGCAACCTGGTTTTGGTCGGTGATGCCGCGCATCCCCTGTCGCCGTTTACCAGCCAGGGAGTATCATCGGCACTTGCCGATGCGGTTGCGCTCGCGAGCGCCGTAAACGCAAAGGTCAACACCGGAAGCGATCTCACCCATGCTCTTGCCGCCTACTCCGTCGAGCGTCGTGAGCAGTGCGCTCCCTACGTCGCCAAAGGACGCGAGCTGACCCAGCAGTTTCTCAAACCCCAGGCTGTCAATGGCACTTTGCTGCCCGTAGCTTAATCTAGAAACTATCTAGCTTTTGTTGGCATTGCGAAGAACGGCACATACTAAGAGGTGTCATCCTGAGCCGTAGGCGAAAAGACCTCCGATGGAGATTGAGCTACCCGCGGCTTAAATCGGACCACCTGGGATTTCCACTTTTCTAAGGAAATTTGGAAGAATCTAAGGATGTCAACTAAGCCAGATGGATCTAAATATCTAGGGAGCCCTCCCATGCCCAAAGCATACGACGCAATCATTATTGGTACCGGACAAGCTGGACCCTTTCTGGCCCAGCGTCTCGCGGCCGCCGGAATGAAAGTTGCAATTGTCGAACGAAAGTTGTTCGGAGGCACTTGCGTCAACACCGGATGCATCCCAACCAAGACCATGGTGGCCAGCGCCTATGCTGCTCGAGTTGCGCAACGCGCCGCCGAGTATGGTGTGACGCTGGATGGGACCGTCCGGGTTGATATGAAGAAGGTGAAGGCCCGTAAAGATGCCATCTCCGGCAAATCGCGCGTGGGCATGGAGACCTGGCTTAAGCGCATGGAAAACTGTACGGTATACCAGGGACATGCTCGCTTCGAGTCTCCACGAGAGGTCAGAGTCGGGAGCGAATTGCTCAGCTCCGAACGCATCTTTATTAATGTAGGCGGGCGCGCCGTGGTTCCTCCCATGCCGGGACTCGACCAGATTTCATACCTGACGAACTCTTCCATGATGGAAGTTGATTTTCTGCCCAGCCATCTGGTGATCGTGGGTGGCAGCTATGTCGGCCTGGAATTTGGGCAGATGTTTCGCCGCTTCGGCAGCGAGGTAACCATTGTGGAGCAAACTTCCCGTCTGATCTCCCGCGAAGATGAAGATGTTTCCCTTGCCATCCAGCAGATCTTGCAGCAGGAAGGCATCAACCTTCGCCTGAATGCAAAGTGCATTGCCTTTGCCAGGCACGAGCAGGGGATCGCCGCGCGTGTTGATTGCACCGAGGACGCTCCCGAAGTAATGGGCAGCCATGTGTTGCTTGCCGTCGGACGCCGCCCAAACACCGATGACCTCGGTCTCGACAAAGCCGGCGTTGTAACCGATGCCCGTGGCTACATCGTAGTGGATGACCAACTACGCACCAATGTTCCCGGAATCTGGGCGCTGGGAGATTGCAATGGCAAGGGCGCTTTCACGCACACCTCTTACAACGATTTTGAAATCGTGGCCGCGAATCTTCTCGACAACGACCCGCGCCGGGTCTCGGACCGCATTCTGACCTACGCTCTCTATATTGATCCGCCCCTGGGACGAGCTGGTTTGACTGAGGCCGACGTCCGGCAATCAGGGAAGCGTGTGCTCATCGGAAAGCGCCCCATGACCAAAGTCGGCCGCGCCGTGGAAAAAGGTGAAACGCAAGGTTTCATGAAAATATTCGTTGATGCTGATAGCAAGCAGATTTTAGGAGCAGCCATCCTGGGCACCGGCGGGGACGAGGTCATCCACAGCATTCTCGATGTCATGTACGCCAAAGCGCCATACACCACGATACAAAGGGCCGTGCACATTCATCCCACGGTTTCAGAGCTGATTCCAACCATGCTGGGCGAGCTGAAACCTTTGAGCGCATAACAAAATTCAAGATCGATTTCTACGAACTCGCCACCACCGAAACCGCCTTGGCTTTTTCCTGCTCAATCGCCGCCAGCATGTCTTCATCTTCCGAGAATTTAAACCAGGGTAGTCCTCGCTCTTGCGCCTGTTTTTCCTCGGCGCGTGCCAGATGTTCGAGATCAGATTTCTCCACGATGCGCAGGCCCTTGGAAATGAGGTGACGTTTGATCTGGTCGTAGCAGGCTGAGGTTTTTTTCGGTGCGCCCTCCAGATACGCCAGCACATTGGCAGCGCCCACTTCACCATCGTGCCGGGCAATGCCAACCAGCCCTTCACTGGCTTTGCGTGCCCATCCGACCACGTAGATTCCCTCCATGGCCTTTCCGATTTGCGGGTCAAGGACCTCGTAGATAGGGCGCTTCGGATCAACCGGGTCCGAACAGGTTACATAACAGTCCTTGCTATAGGGCAATCCCAAAGTGGGATCGGCAACATCGCCAATGGCAAAGATCATCGTGTCCACATCAAGATCAATAGTTTTGTCGATTGCTTTGCATGCGATGCTGCCATCGCGCTCGAATAATACGTTTTCCGTGATTGTGAGACGGTTGATGCGGCCGCTGGCATCCGCATGGATCGCCTGCGGCGAGCATAGAAAGCGAAAGAGCAGGCGGCTGCGCTCCGCCGGTTGTGGCGGTTTATTCAAAATGGGAAATGTGTCTTCTGCGACTTTAGCGATGTCCTGCCCTACAGCGGCAAGCTGCGGCTGAATGCGCGTCAATTCTTCCTGAAACGCCTGCCGGTCAAGAAACCTCTCGACATAAACAAATTCTTTCAGGTCAAACTTGGCTTCAAACGGACCGCGCCGCGCGATTACGATAACTTCTTCAGCGCTGTGCTTGGGATCGTCAATCAAAAGCCAATGGGCTAAGTCCACCATCACATTGCCCATTCCCACAATGGCAATGCGCTTGCCCACAGAGAAATCCTGCGAGGCAAAGGGCGGCAGTTGATTGTAGTAATACACGAAGTCCTTGGCACAATAGACGCCGCGTGAGTCATCGCCCGCGAGTCCCAGTTTTTTCGTGCCCTGCGCGCCCACGGAAAAGACCAGCGCCGAAGGTGAGAACTCGCGTAGATCCGCGATAGTAATCGGTAGTCCATCGCCCACTGCAACGTGCCCGATGTAATGCACGTTGGGCAGGCTGAGGACCTTGGCGAACTGCTTGCGCAGCCCGTTCTTCATCTTGTCTTTGGTGGGATAGATGCCATACTCGGCCAAACCGCCGGGCTTGATGTCGCGATTGAGAATAATGACTTCATGCCCGCTTTGAGCAATTTTCTGCGCCGCAAACATTCCGGCCGGCCCTGCACCCACCACGAATACAGTTTTCACTCAGCCCTCCTTTTCAAGTAGGTGGCTATACAACTAAGAATGCTCAGTTGTCTCATCTTTAAGTCTGACAGAGAATTTCTGACATAGTATAGGCTTTTTGGGCAAGGGTACTTTAGAACAACAACCCCGTCCTGGGCTGTCATGTATATCACAGAATCATTGTCCTCGACTTCCGCTATTTTTTGCGACGGTCAACACACCCGCTCCGCGGATAGCATCGTGTTTCAGTGCCTGCAATGCTGAATTCGCCTGCTCCAGGGGGAACGTCTCGATTTGCGTCCGGATAGGAATTTCAGCGGCCACCTGCAGAAAATCAATGCCGTCTTGCCGGGTATTGTTGGCTACGCTGCGGATCACCCGCTCGTGATAAAGCAACTCATAGGGAAAAGAAGGAATCGGGCTCATGTAAATTCCGCCCAGAACCAGCGTGCCCGCTTTTTTCAGCGCCTGCAATGCCGCCGGCACCAGCTCTCCAG
The DNA here is from genome assembly GCA_035487355.1 of Terriglobales bacterium. Lineage (NCBI taxonomy): Bacteria > Pseudomonadati > Acidobacteriota > Terriglobia > Terriglobales > Terriglobales bacterium. Next base: position 74,060 of record DATHMF010000017.1, read on the forward strand.
CCGGAGCGAAGATGATCGCGGCGTTCAGCCCAACCGGTGGAGTATCGTAAGCTCCGCCCACCCACTCCGCTCCCAGTTCACGCGCCAGCTTGCGGTGCTTTTCTTCACGCGTACAAACTACGACTTTGATCTTCCAATGACGCGCGACTTGGATCGCCACATGACCAGCCGCTCCGAACCCATAGATGGCCAGCGCATCTCCCGCTTGCAGGTTGGCAAGCCGGAGTGCGCGGAAACCGATGATTCCCGCGCAGAGCAGCGGTGCTGCCTGTGTATCTTCGAAGCCGGCAGGAATGGGATAGACGAACTCTTCCGGCGCAACGATATATTCTGCGTATCCGCCCTGCGCTGTGTAGCCGGTGAATAGGGCGTTCACGCACAAGTTCTCGCGTCCGCGCATGCAATACTCACATGTGCCGTCGGTGCGATGCAGCCAGGGGACACCAACTCTTGAGCCGGACGCATACTTGCCGGCCTTGGCCCCAGCGCGAACCACACGTCCCACAACCTGGTGGCCGGGAATAACGCTGGGCAGCTTCGGTTGCAGCTCGCCCTCGACCACGTGCAGGTCGGTTCTACAGATTCCGCAGGCCAGGACCTGGATAAGAATTTCATCAGCGCCAGGTTCAGGAATGGGAATGTCTTCGCGCACCAGTGGACTGCTGTCGACAGGTGCGGGAGTCTTGAGCACGAGAGCTCGCATAAAATCACCTCCTCAGATGATAGAACATTGCAACTGATAGAACATTGTTGCGATGCAGGCTGATCACGCATTCATGGGTAGTGGGCTAATTAGCCCACTACCCATGAATGCACAACATCCAATAGGACCTTTTAGAGTGATATGATGAGGTTCGTAAAGGGCAGGAGGGACGGTATGAGTGGCGCACACAAAAATCCAAAGAACTACGAAGAACGAATCGTGCGCGATCCACAAATTTGCGGTGGAGAACCAGTCTTCAAGGGCACGCGGGTAACCCTGCGCACTGTTCTTGCCAGCCTGGCCGAGGGAGATTCTACCGAGGAAATCCTTGCTGATTTCAGCAGCCTGAAAAATGAGGATATTCAGGCAGCAATTGCCTTTGCCGCAGCTTCTGCAGAAGAAGACCTGCCCGTGCCGACAGTTCCACAGATTCGATGAAAATCAAGCTCGATGAAAACCTTCCGTTCTCCCTGTCCGCTACGTTGGAATCTCTTGGGCATGATGTTCATACTACCCAGCAGGACGCCCGCAACCGCTGTGCTCTTTTTTAGAAAAGACCTTCGGTTCATATGAGGGTCCATACGAGGTCGAAAGTATAGCCAAGGAGCCGATGGTAGCAAAGTTAAGTTATCTGACGGTTGAGTTTAAGAAAACGCAACGATGCGCCGCCCTTACTGCGCTGGTGCTGACGGAGGTCAGATTGAATTTAGTGGGCGGTTCCGCGCCGCGGATCCATGGTCATTCCCCGGGAGGAATCGAGCTTCCCATCGGCCCCGCTGGTCAGAGCGACGAATGCAGGATCGTTTTTCAGCGAAGCGAACACCGCATCCACGCGCGCTTCCATCATCTCTTCGGAGCGCACTGCCTGGTAGCGCTCATATTCGAAGAAGTGGCGTTTGAGCAGGGCAAGCGCCTTATCGCGCTGGCCGGTCTGCGCGTAGATGGCGGCAAGGTTGTAGGAAGCAGGCAGCATGGCTTCGTTCTCGCGCGCAATCTTCAGGGCTTCATCGCCGTGTCCGTTGCCTGCCATGAAGGCTGCAGCAAAGATAAGGTTGTAAGCATCTTTCGGATCGAGCGCGAGCGCCTCATGCACGTAGTGGTCAGCTTTGGCAGTGTCGCCCTCGGAATTCCAATATACCGCCAGGTTGCGGTTGGCCAGCGCCAGCGGATAGGTTTCGACGGACTTTTCCATCAACGCCAGCCCTTTGGCAAATTCGCCGTCGTGAATAGTCATCTTCCCCAAGCCATGCAGCGCAACTGCGCGGGACAGCGGATCGGCCGGCATATTAAGGATAGCCTCAAACACGCTCCGTGCTTTATCCCATTCGCCGGTCTCGTGGCGATACACCTCGCCCAGGTAGCGCAGCGGCACGGGATCGGCCGGATCCATGCGGTGCGCTTTTGAATATAAGCGTTCGGCCTCGGAATATTTCGCATCCATCTCTGCTTTCAGGCCGGCAATCATGGTGCGCTCGATCTGGGCACTCTTTGCCGGATCAAAAACCGGCGGGTCAGGGATCTGGCCTACATCGTTGACCCCGAGCTTCTTCAATTCTTTGGCGGCGTCTTTTGCCCGTTTTGGGAAGAGGCACTTCTGGTCGACCACGGCACGGTAGAGTTGGATGGCAGTCGTGTTGTCGCCCGCCTTGGCTTTGTCCTTGGCGTCTTTCATCTGCTGATTGAGGGCGTTATCGCGCTGCTTCAGCTCGTCTCCGACCAGCTTCTCCACCTGGTCTACTTTGAGCATGCCGTTTTTATTTTCGATCTTGCCGATCACCGTTCCATCAGGCGCGGCCAGCACTACAATGGGCAGCTTGGCATCGCCGGCAAATTTTTGTCCTGCGGGAGTGCGAATGTCAGAGACTTCCATGGCGACGCATTGTGTGGCGTAAAGCGTAAGCTCACGCGACGTGCGCAGGCTCGATTGCTGCAGCTCAGTGTTGGAAGAAGGGAACCAATAGACAACCAGACCCGAGGTTATAGGTGGATCTGAGGGTGTCACCATGCGCCAGGGCACCTGGTAAACCTGCGGATCCTGGCCTTGGGTGCCTCCGCCGCCCATTCCGCCCACACCCCCGCCGCCGCCGCCTCCGCAAGTGGCCCAAGTCAAGGGCACGAGCAACAGCAGGGTGAATGCGAAAGACAGGGTGCGAACAGATAGTGGTTTCATAGGTTTATGGCCGCGATTATAACAAAGCCGGAACAAGGGAATTGTCAACAAAGTGTCAAAAGAGCAAGTTTCAGGTTTCAAGTTTCGAGTTTCAAAAAGCGACTGCAAAAGCTTTCGCCGCGGATCAACGCGGATCAAAGGCGGATTTTTTGAGTGGGTTTCGGCTCCCACACCACCCACTTGCTAGCAAGTGTTTTGAGCCCAAAAATCGCGTTTGACCCGCGTCATTACTGGCGAAAATCGATCAGGGGTGGGGGACTTGCTGGGAAGCAGTTTCTAGTTTCAAGTTTCGAGTTTCAAAAACAACCGCAAACCCTTTCGCCGCGGATCAACGCGGATCAACGCTGATTTTTAGAGTGGATTTCGGCTCCCGCACCACCCACTTGCTAGCAAGTGTTTTTGGGCCCCAAATCGTGTTTGCCCCGCGTCATTACTGGCGAAAATCGATCAGGGGTGGGGGACTTGCTGGGAAGCAGTTTCTAGTCTCAAGTTTCGAGTTTCAAAAACAACCGCAAACCCCTTTCGCCGCGGACCAACGCGGATCAAACGCTGATTTTTAGAGTGGGTTTCGGCTCCCGCATCACCCACTTGCTAGCAAGTGTTTTGGAGCTCAAAAATCGCGTTTGACCCGCGTCATTATTGGCGAAAAGCGATCCCGGGTGGGAGACTTGCTGCTAGTGGGTCCTCTATTGTCAGTCCTCAGAATCCCGCATCGCAAATGAATTTTCAAAGACCGCAAGGGCCAATGCCCCGCATTCTTGAATGCATAACGTAGACATACGTCTAGCACAATTGTGGCCTGTAGTTTCCAGGAAAGCAAGGTTTTGATATCAGAGTGGTATCATGCGGTACTCAGTTGTCAGTACTCAGTACTCAGAAAAAAGCAACCGCAAAGACCTTTTGCAGGGCCTGACCCTGCCCCTTTGCAAAAAAATTGAATTAATTGTCATCAGAAAAATTAATTGTCATCAGAAGCCATAGAAAACATTACAATTATCAGCCATCAGTTAGTTCCCGGCCCCCGTTCCACTTCGGTCTGAAGATATTACCCATACAAGGAGGATCTAATATGCAACCTTCAGCCATCCGTTGGTATAGCCTGATCGTTCTCTGCCTTATGTTTGCTGGCCAGCTCTATGCGCAAAGCGCAGCCTCGGCAGCCATTGTAGGAGTTGTGACCGATTCCCAGGGCGCAGTGGTGCCCAACGCGGCGGTTACTGCGACCAATATTGCGACCGGAATTTCCTACTCAACCAAGACTACGTCCAGCGGCAATTTTGTGATTCCCAATTTGCCCCCGGCTACATACGACGTCAAAGTTGAGGCCGCAAGTTTTGTTCCTCATATAGCCAAGGCCGTCAAACTCAACGTAGGCGACCAAAGGGACCTCAACTTCAAACTTGGCGCAGCGGGAACCGCACAAATCGTTGAAGTAACTGCAGAGACGCCGCTGCTGGAAAGCACCAAGACGGAAGTATCCACTTCGGTTACCGACCTGGATATGGAAAGGCTGCCCACGATCAGCGGGGCGGGCGGCATCGCTAATGATTACGCCCAACTTGCTCTGACTGTTCCGGGCGTGAAATCGGATTTTAGCGGTGTCAGCAACCCCGTAGGCGCGGGGGACCTGATTGGCCCAGGTTCCATTAATAATCGCGGCAATCTGTACAACGTAGATGGCGGCAATATCACCGACCAGGTGGTTTCAGCCCGTTTTGGAGGAGTAGGCGCATCTGTGGACGAGATCCAGGAGTTCCAGGTCAAGACCAACAACTACAACGCCGAATATGGACAAGCGGGAGGCTTGATCATCAACGCCGTGACCAAATCGGGAACCAACAGTATTCACGGCGACGCGCACATGTATTTCCGCGGCCGAAACCTCACCGCATCCGATCCTTTCTATAAACTTAATTTGTTTCAGAACGCCTTGCCTCGAGGGACCGCTGGGCCTCCAGGCACCCCTTACTGCCCAAAAAGAGATTTTGTTGGAACGACCCTGGTGAGCGTGGATGGTTGCGATCGAGCACCGTTCCAGCGGCATGAAGGCGGTTTTACCATAGGCGGTCCGTTCATCAAAGACCGGTTCTTCTGGTTCGGCAGTTATGAGATAAGCCATCAATCGGCACCGTTGACCCTGACCCCGCCGGGAGCGGTGCAGACGGTGCAGCAACCGGTCAATAATCTTCTCTACTCCGGCAAACTCGATTTTAAGCTGAACAACAGCAACACTCTCAGCGCTCGCTTCAACATTGACCGGCAATTCTTTGACAACCTGGTCACCCAGACCAGCAACAACATCACACCAGATGTCCTTACCATTCAGTCAAATCATAGTTCAGGCCTGAACCTTTCATGGATCTCAAGCATTACACCCAACCTGGTCAACGAAGCCCGCTTCTTCCATTACCGCACCAAAAACACCCTGCCCGACAAGACCATTGTCCCGGGGGTGCAGCACCCCAATTTCCTGAGCGGTGCCGATTTCTGTTGTCCCCAGGGTGCTTTCGACAGGCGCTTTCAGTACATGGATAACCTCACCTGGAGCCGCGGGTCACATACTTTTAAGACCGGCTTCAACATCAGCTACTACCCGTGGTTTTCACTATTTCAGCAGTTCCATTTTGGGCAGTATGTTGTGAATGCCGCCAATGCACCGCAATCGTTCACATTTGCGGTTGGCCCTGGCCAAGTGACATCCAAAGACAACATCTATGGATTTTATTTCCAGGACACGTGGAAGGTAACCCGCAACTTCACTCTCAATTATGGGCTGCGTTATGACTACGAGGCCGGGGCCTTTAAGGGCGGGGTCATTCACGGTCCCAACGGAACTTGCTTTGAGGGCAACGGGTTTATTTCTGCCTGCTCCTCTGACGGCAATAACTTTCAGCCTCGCCTGGGATTCACCTATGCTCTGGGAGAGAAGACGCTGGTCAAAGCCTCATTCGCCGAGAGCAGTGTGCCGGCCTTTAACAACGTGGTGCTGGACTCATTGAATTTTGACGGCGTAACTTTGAATACCATTACCACCACGAATCCGGCGGTTCTGGCGGCCTATCCCAACGCTCCCAGCCCGGCGCTGCTGGCGTCGGTGGTTCCTCCGGGGAATGGTTTCTTCGGCCGTGTTCGTCCCATTTCTTCACACCTGAGAAACCCTGAGGTGCGTAGTGTCAACTTTGGGGTGCAGCATGAATTCACCAAGACGCTGAGCGCAGAGATCCAATACCTTGGCGAATTTGGATTCGGGCTGTTTGGCGAGCGCGACGTCAATGCCCCGGTGGTTGCGGCTGATCCGGCCCATCCCGGCTTTTTCTACTTCCAGAATCAGGCGCCGGTCAATCCTGCCCTTGCTGTGAGCGCCCGGCCCGACAATCGTTTTACAGCGATCCGCACCAACGAAAATACACGAACTTCGCATTACAACGGTTTGCTGGTCAGCGCAACCAAGCGTTTTTCCAACCACGTGCAGTTCAACGCCAGTTACACTTGGTCGCACGCGCTCACTTCGGGCGAAGACTTCTTTGGCCTCTCCGAACCCGGCGATCCACGGAACATACGCGCCGAGCTTGGACCCGCTTTCAATGACATTCGCCACGCCGCCAACTTCGGTGTGGTGCTGGATTCGGGAAAGGCCACGGAAAACCGATTTGCCGGCTGGTTCATCAATGATTTGGGGCTGAATTTTGTGGGACAGCTTCAATCGGGCCGTCCCTATCCTGTTTCAACCGGCAGCGCGGGCTATGCCGATGCCCGCTTCTTTGGGGCCGGCAACGAAACCCAGCAACGGCCTCGCGTGCTGGCAGATGGAACAATTACAACCGCTGGCATCGCCTCGTTTACCGGATCGAACGCACTCTTCGGTCCGGGGGGAGTAGCAAGTTGTATTGCCGCTGGGTTTCCCGCCGCAAGTTGCAGTTCCATTCAGAACACGTTCCTGGCTCCTGCAAGCGCTAGTGGACTGGGCGCTGTGGACGCCCTCACCGGTGACATCGTGGACTTCCAATTCCTGAATGGTAACGTAGGCAGGGATGCGGGTCGAGGGGCTCCTCTCTACCGGGTAGATATGTCCCTCCACAAGTCATTCAAGATTCCCAACACCGAACATGTGAGCGTTGAACTCAGGGCAGATGCCATTAACGTTTTCAATCACCCGAACTATCAGAGCTTTAACAGCAACGATGTAACTGCGGCTTTAGGGTTCTCACTTACTGCCACAGGCGCACCGGCTTCGGACTTTTTTACGTGCAGTGTTTGTATGCGTCCTAATGGGACCATCGTAGGCAGCGGCGGACAGGTGCTGCACCTCTCCACCTTGCAGCATGGGAAGGTGAGTCCGGACTTACTGAAGCCGATCTTTGGACCAGCTCTTGCCGGTATCGGGGACCCGGCCAGTACGGACTTCGTTCCGCGAATCTTCCAGCTTTCTTTCCACGTCCGCTTTTAGGACTGTTAGAGTGGGTGTGGACAAAAAGTTGAGACGAATGTATCAGCGTCTGGTTTTCAGAGTTTGCAGAAAAAACTAGCAGTACGATGAAGGCATGTATCAGGCCCGACTTTAGTCGGGCCTTTCCGCTTCGGCCGCAGTGACACGTGCGAATATCATATGTGAGACGTCAACCTAACAGACTCCGGGGTTTAGAAGAGACGACAAGCGAATAGTGACAGGCAGCGATGGAAGTGCGTGGTATACAGATAACCACTACAACAAGGATCATTCACGCGAATGAGGTAACTGAGATAGATGTCTAAAATGAAGCTGGAGTCGATTGAGCCACCGTACTTCTACATTCTTGTTGGAAGCACGGATGAATTTGGCAAGTATGCCTATAGACTAAATTATGAAAAAGGATATCAATTTGCCGTTCGGGTCGTTCGTGGACATAAGATGAAACGGCTCGAAAGCCTTTTCAACGAACTCGCTGCTGCGCTTCAGTTTCCTGACTACTTTGGTGAAAATTGGGCCGCCTTAGAAGATTGTTTATTTGACCTTGAGTGGCTTCGCGCTGAAGGTTACGTCCTGATGATACCTCGCGCAGCTAACATTCTGTGTGATGATCATCCGGAAGAACGTGCCGTATTCATTCGAACATTGCTTCGTACTTGTAAGTACTGGGCGACCGCGCACATGGCCTTTCCCTCGAGGGAGCTGAAACTAGCCCCATTCCATGTTCTATTCCATGCTACGGAATCCGAAGTCGAACTTGTCCGCCAATTTCTGAGTCCTGAGAGCCCGGATACTCCGATTATTCCTCTAAGCGAAATCCCAGATCCTGCTTCTGACATATCGACAATGGAACGCCGAGCATAATTTGCTACTCCGATCCCGCCGCAGCAAGTTTCAGTTAGAACTGGGCTTCGTGGATGTATCGGGCGTTCCCGACCTCTGCGGTTTATGACTGGGGTGGTATGTCTGTTCAGGCTCCCATGCATCCGCCCCAGCAAGGAATTTTTCTGCTATGAAGCTCTCCGCCTCGGCCGCGGTGAGCGCGTGCGAATAAGGCTCGCGTTTGTCTTTATCTGGGGCAGGGGCTGAGGCAGGGCTGGTGGAGTTGAACTCGGCGTAGTAAGCGGTTTCGAGTGAATTGGTCTCTCCCGGATGCCACTCGCGCCAGCCCTCGGGTTCAACGTGGGCCTGCATCTCTGTATTCAGAAAAACCACGCTGGCATAAGGACGCCACGGACGCCCCAGAAATATGTGGTCCACGCCCGGCTCGGCCGTGATCTTGCAATGGTCGAACACAAACCCGCTCTCCTCTTGCGGGTAGCGTTTACTCTGCGCCGTGAGCATGACGATGGAATGTGGAATGGCATGGATTTCGCATTCGCTGAATACCGCTTTGGCATCGCCAAAGATGAAGTCCACGTTGCCCTCGATATAGCAATGCGAGAAAAACTGGCGCGCCAAAGTGCACGAGCCTTGCTCGCTGGCGCAGCCCTTGCTGCCGGCGTAAAGCGTGTCCTGCGCGCCGAGCATCCGCACGTTATGAAGAACGGCGCGGTCCCCGGTGATGGCCAGCGCGACCGCTTGCGATCCTTGTGGGGTGAGCGGCCTGTCTTTGCTGAAGTCGTTGGCAAACGTCATGCCTTCGGCAGAAAAATCGTCTGCCGTGACGCTGACGGTTGCGGAGTTGAGCGTGCCTCCGCTCGTGCCTGCGCTGTTGCCGTAGACAATCGTGATCTGCGAAGCATTATTTGCGCCTTCCAAGTGCAAATGCGGTTTGCTTACCCTCACCACCTCGCGATAGACCCCGGGACGAATACGAATAGTGCCGCCTTCGTCCGTCAGCGCGTCCACAGCCTGTTGCACAGTGCGAAAGTCTCCGCTGCCATCAGCCGCGACTAGGAACTGAGATTGCTTGGCGTGAGAAGCTTTAGAAGGTTCGCTCGCCGTTGCTTCGGGAAAAGGTACGAATACATTTTTCTCGCAAGCGGGCGGCTTGCGCTCTCCTGGAAGGTTGGTCAGCTTAACGTCTTCGCCGGTTGGAATGAAGCTCACCCGTCCGGGACCGAAGGTGAGGTGTGCATGCTGCGCGCGAATCTGCGTCGGCTTCAATCCGTCAACTGCCACGCCATCCATTGTGAGCTTTAGCGGGTGCGCGGCGTCTGGCCCCTCAAGCGTGACTTCGCCCGGAGTCGTGCTGCGTACGTCGTGAAGAGTGATCTCTTGAAAATCAGGAATCAGGTTTCCGGTCTGGTCGCTGTAAAACGGGTCCATCATGATCGGATTTTTTACATCTCTCATGCACACGTTGCGATAGGAGACATCGCGTACCGCGCCACCCCGGCTTGCATCTGACTTGATGCGCAAGCCGTTGTCGGCGCCATCAATCGTCAGGTCGTCTACTTCAATGGCGTTCACCCCGCCGCTGGTCTCGCTCCCAATGGACATGCCATGCCCAGAAAAGAAATGGTTATGGGCGACCGTGATGTGCGCCGCCGGCCCGGCACTGCCGGCTTTAATTGCGACATTGTCGTCCCCGGCGCGTATGTATGAATAAAGGATGCTGACGTTGGTGGAAGACGATGGATCTATACCATCAGTGTTGCGCGCCGTTCGCGGGGAATCAATCTTCACGCCCCAGGCGGTAAAGCCATTCGTCCGGCCCACAATCACGTGAAAGTTGGGCGAATTCCGCAGCGTGATCTTGTACAGCGTGAATCCATCAGCGTGATCGGCGACGATAATCCGCGGACAATTCTGTTTGGTATTTTCGCGCTTCGCTACTTGCGCCAGGTCCCACCAGGAAACATTTGTCTTCGTGTTGGTGAGCTTTGCTCCTCCTTGCCCGTCAATTACACCTTCACCCATGACGGCGGCATCGCTGGCGTCGTGAACGCGGATGAGCGGCTTGCATCCCTTCCCGTTCCGGTCAACCACGCCGCAACTGCCCGGGGTAACGTCAAAATCACGGGGGTTGCGCGAGGCGTATAAAGTTGTATTCGTCGCCACCAGAAGCGTGACTCCGCTTTTCAACTCCAGGGGACCCGAGAGGAAGGCATTCTTTCCGCCGTCAGCCCGCAACTCGACGCTCATTCCCGGGTGGCAGCCGTTGATCGCCGCTTGTATCCGCCCAGTATCGAGCTTGTCTTCTTGTGTGCTGCCCGTCTGGTTTGCGAGCTGAGCATGCAATGTAGTGCAGACCGGAGGGACGCGGGGTTCGGTTACAACCCGCGTGTCCTGAGCAGAAGCGTTTAAGGCAGTTAAAACCAGCAGTACTAAGAATAACGCTGAAACTGGTTTGGCTCTGCTGACATCCTTATTCCCTGAAAAAAACCTAGGTCCCTCGACTCCGCCGCGAAGCGCGGCTGCGCTCGGGATGACAAAAGTGGGATTAGACCTCTCAATTTTACCGCCGCCCAATTCCAATCCTCGAACCCAAGTGGTACTAAGGATGTCAACGCGGCGAACTGGTTCCGTAAATGGGCATTGTCTATGACTGCATGATTTGTGCCGAAGCTGCAGAACGTAATCACTGGGTCTCATCATCTCATCCTTAAAAGTTTATCGTGAATTATCGAGCGCTTTCTTGAGGAACATTGCAACGTATTCCGTCAGGGCGCGCGGACGTGATGTTAATGGCATGGCGAACGCTTGCCGCCTGATCAGCCGGTGTCCCGCGACTCTCAGGGTCTGGAAGTACTTCGTAGACCGTCGCAGCGCATGCTCCGGCAGTATGGAGTAACCCAGGCCCGATTCCACCAGGTGCTTGATGGCTTCTGTGTCCGAGGCTTCCATGATCACTCGCGGCTTCAAGCCCAGACTCTCCAGAAAACGGTCAATGACCTGGCGCATATTGGTCCCTTTGGTGTAAAGCAGGAATGGAACATTCTCTAGCTGGCTGGGACGAATCATGCCGATGTGATTGCCGTGGACCTGCTTCGGCGACGGACGTATCACCAGCAACTCTTCGTCAAACAACGGCACAATGCGCAGATTGTTGGTCTTGACCGGCAGCGAGATGAGCCCAAGGTCGAACCGGCGGTCCAGCAACCCGGCGACAATCCCTTCCGTGGTAAGCACCGAAACATGCAGATCGAGATTGGGAAGCTCCTTGCGGAGTTTGTTAATCGGGTGTCCAAGCGCGGGGCTGGCCAGGCGATAGATCAGCGTTGTAGTGCCGCTTGCGAAATGAAATGGACGCGAATCGCGGGCGGCGTCATTCGCAAAATCTTTCTTCAGGTACTGAAACCGCACCATGACCGCCTTGGCTTGTTCCGCAAGCCGCAGTGCGGCCGGTGTGGGTGTGAGCTTTCTGCCTGATTTCACGAAGAGATCAACCCCTAATTCGGAAGCCAGAGCCTGGATTTGCCGGCTGACCGCCGCGGGCGAGAGCCGCAGGTTCTCCGCCGCCCGTGTCATGGTTGGAGAGTGGATGACTTCCAGCAATGATTCAAGTTGTCGTATATCCATGTCTCGGTTTCCTTATCGTTTCCTTTTCTGGGAATCATTCAAATTCGCGACGGCTTGATCCAAAGCTCATGGAAGATAGTTGAGCAAATGTCAAAGATGATAGCTCTTTTGCGAGACATTTTATTGTTTAAAAAAATTGAACGTACCATTGCAATCTTTTAGTTTGACGCAACGATGGCATCGTTTTAGCTTCTGAAACGCTCGCGCGGGCGAACGCTTCGCCCGATTCAGGAACCAACACAGCGGGCGGGCGCAAGTCAGTCCCGGCGCCGTTTTGTAGTGCATAGCAACCAATTCGAGAGACCCAAGGACCACTTGGGCGACTGATTCAACGGAGGATAACATGTACCAGTTCATTCGTTTGAAGATGCTCACTCCATTAGGGTGGCTGATCGCAGGTTTGATCGCCATCGTAATGCTCCCCCCTCAACTTATGGCGCAGACGTTTGAGAACAGCCCCATTGGATTTGCGTCGGTCAATGCCAATGGGCAGAATGGCACCACCGGCGGCGCTGGCGGACCCACCGTCACCGCCACAACCGATAGCGAGCTGAGAAGCTTTGCCGGCCAGTCGGGGCCGCTGATCATTCAGGTCTCCGGGACCATTGGGCTTACCAGCGACGTCAATGTCGCCTCCAACAAAACCATCATTGGTCTGGGCTCCACGGCGGCCATCACCGGCCACGGGTTGATTATGAGCGGCGTTCAGAACATCATCGTGCGTAATATCGCTTTTTCCAATGCTGCCGTTAACTCCATCACCATCGAAGTGAATGCCCATCACGTTTAGGTGGACCACTGCAGTTTCACCAACGCCACCGATACCTTGATGGATATCAAGCGGCAGGCGAACTACGTTACCGTGTCGTGGAACCACTTCACCAATACGTTGGAAACAATCTTGCAAGGACACGACTGTGCCTTCAACGACACCGGGTTCCTGAAGGTGACTTTTCACCATAACTGGTTCGACGGAACCCAGACCAGGCATCCGCGCACGCGTTATTCGGACCCGACTCACGTTTACAACAACTACTACCTCAACATCCCCGGCTATGGCGTGGCCTCAACCTGCAACGCCCACGTTTTGGTGGAAGGGAACTACTTCCAAAATGTGCCGACTCCTACTTCACTCTCCGAGGGGGGCGACCCACTGGGGTCCATTGTGGAGCGGAACAACCTGTATGTGAGCAGCGGCACTCCGGTAACTGGCGGAACGGTGACGGAGCCGAATACCTTTTACAGCTACACACTGGATCCGACTGCCAATGTTCCCACGATTGTGACCAACGGCGCGGGGCCCGGCAAGATCAATACCAACCCGACACCCGATTTCAGTATTGCTGCATCCCCGGGTTCGCAGACCGTAATCGCCGGATCGAGTGCCAGCTACACAACCAACGTAACAGCATTGAACAGCTTTACTGGAACGGTGACGTTTAGCGTGAGCGGATTGCCGAGCAATGCAACCGGTAGCTTCAATCCAACTTCCGTTGCCGGCTCAGGCAACACGACTCTGTTGGTCTCCACCAGCTCTGCGACGCCGGCCGGGACCTATCCTCTGACCATTACCGGAACCAGCGGATCGTTGGTGCATTCGGCAACGGTGACGTTGGTACTGAATGCTGTCGCCACGCCGAACTTTACCATCGCGGCCACGCCCAGTTCGCGTACGGTAACGGCGGGAGCTGGTACCACCTACACTGCAACCGTGGCGGCGGTGAATGGCTTCACCGGCGTGGTGACATTCAGCGTGAGCGGATTGCCGAGTGGTGCGAACGGCAGCTTCAGTCCGACGTCGGTTGCGGGCTCGGGCAGCTCAACACTCTCGGTCTCTACCAACTCTTCGACGCCAGCGGGGACCTCCACGCTGACCATTACCGGGACGAGCGGCGGCCTGGTGCACTCGGCGACGGTGACGCTGGTTGTGAACGCAGCAGCAACGCCGAACTTCACTATCTCGGCGACCCCAAGTTCACAAACCGTGACCGCGGGATCAGGTACCAGCTACACAACCAGCGTATCGGCGGTGAACGGCTTCACCGGCACGGTGACATTCAGCGTGAGCGGATTGCCGAGTGGTGCGAGCGGCAGCTTCAGTCCGACGACGGTTGCGGGCTCGGGTAGCTCGACACTGTCGGTCTCGACCAACTCGACAACGCCGGCTGGAACCTTCACGTTGACCATTACCGGAACCAGTGGCAGCCTCGTGCACTCAGCTACGGTGTCGCTGGTAGTAAATGCGGCCGGAGGAGGAGGGGGCCAGTGGACCAGCGTTCTGGGCAGCATCAGCCCAAATCCCACTCATGTTGGTTCTCAAACCGGCGTAGTGGTGGTTTTCACGAACCTGGCGAGCGGCCATCAGACCGCCAACCTGACTATTCAAGTTGTGAATGCATCGGGAACGGTGGTGGCCTCGACGACCGATGCCAACGAAGATGTTGCTGGAGGA
>DATHMF010000018.1 GCA_035487355.1 Terriglobales bacterium
AAGTCACTGTGATGGGCAGCCCGGAATTCACACTATTTCCCATATTGGGAACCGGGCCGTGGGCGACTTCCCGATGAAAGAGAAACAGAAAAAGGATTGCCAGCAGGCTGTAGATTCCCATGAATCCCAGCAATGTAAACAATCCGTTGCCGGCATGAACATATTTTGAGTATCCCTCGGTGGTGCGCATGAGGCCGTAGACCAGCCAGGGTTGACGGCCGATTTCCGCCGTCATCCAGCCGGCGGTGTTGGCGATGTAGGGAAACGGCAGGCTCAGCATCAGGACCCAATGCATCCAGCGCGCCTGGAACAACTTGTTGCGCCACAACAAAAACGTAGCAACCAGCATAATGGCGACAAAGATCGTGCCCAGCCCCGCCATGATGTGATAGCTGTAATAGAGCAGAGGGATATTTGTCGGCCAATCGTCGCGTGGGTACTCATTCAACCCTTTCACCTCTGCGGTGGTGGTTCCATAGATGAGAAAGCTGAGGACCTTGTTCACTACGAACGGATTATCTATGCGCTGATTTTCCACATCGGGCTGGCCCATGATGACGATGGGCGCTCCTGTCTCGCTCTTGAACAGACCTTCCATAGCGGCCGTGGTCACGGGCTGATGTTTTGCCATGTAACGGCCATGCAGATCACCTGTCGGGAAGATTTGCACGATGCAGAAGATGAGCCCGGCGATTACACCCAACCGCAAAAAAATATACGCCTGTTCGGCGAACTTCCCTTCAATCAGGTAATAAGCCCCAACCGCCGACATTACAAAAGCCCCCGTAATCACCGCCCCGCTCATGTTGTGCGCGTATTGCAACAGCGCCCAGGGATTGAACAGCAGCCCCCAGAAGCTGATGACCTGGAACGAGCCATCGGCCGCACGCTCATAGGCAACGGGGTGTTGCATCCAGGCGTCGGTCACGATGATGAAGAAGCCGGAAAGCCACGAACCCAGGAACACCAGAACGGATGACCACCAATGTCCAATAGGGCTGAGGCGCTTTTCGCCATAAAGAAATAAACCCAGGAATGCTGACTCGAGAAAAAAAGAAAAGACGCCTTCCATCACCAGCGGCTGTCCAATGACGCCTCCGGTGACTCGGGAAAAATGCGACCAGTTTGTGCCGAACTGGAACTCCATAGGAATTCCAGTTACGACTCCCATAATGAAATTAATGCCGAAGATTCTTGCCCAAAAACGCGCTGCCTGATTGTAGGCTTCGTTCCTGGTGCGAAGGGCCAATGTTTTGAGCACAACGATCAGAGGAGCTAAACCCATCGTAAGTTGGGGAAATAAATAATGGAATGTAATCGTGAAAGCAAAATGAAGACGGTGGATAACAAGAGCATGATCCATGCTGCACTCCTTTCACCATGACAAATCTTAAATCAAAGCGTCGGCCATAACACTTTCAGTTTTGGAGTAACTCATGTCCCGAAGTTGCGTCAGAATTTCAGGGCAAATGTATGCGCTCTGCTGCACGGGTATCGCGAAGCGGCCTGCGAGAACAAGTGGTATTTGGTATTCAGGTCTACTGAGCTGGGCCCGTACTATCCACAGCAAACCGCGTGGGTTGGGGACGATAACCACTGCGTGTACGTATGTGATATTTTTTCGCAGCCTCGCCCACGAGTTTCACCTTGATGGTGCGCCAACCCCGGTTCTGATTGGCTTGTGGATAATAACTGAGCGAATAGAGATGAGCGACGTCACTGCGGATGGCAGCAAAGGCGTTCTGCTGGTCCTTCCAGCTCTTGGCAAAATAGGCCTCGCCGCCGGTGGCGGCACTCATGCGCCGGAAGACAGCAGTAGTAATAGGATCGAGTTTCGCTTCCCGCGTGCTGACTACATAGACCGGAATGCCTTCGGATTGGGCCAACTCGCTTATATCCTCGGGAGCGACCATGCTGGCCCGGTCAGGGCCGTTGGAAAACACCACCACTACTTTTCGGCCGGCATACGTGCCCGCGTCCTTAAGAGTCAGCAGCAGCGCATTGTAAAGTGCAGGATCGTCTCCGGCGACGGTGGAACGTACGCCCCGCAAAACCTGCATCCGGTCGGCGGTGAGCAAGGAGCCCCGGTAAAGGTCGCGGCTGTAAGCATAGAAAGCCACTCGTTCGGGATTATCGAGGGTCCTGACAAACTCTGCGATAGCATCCTGCGCGAAGGCAAAGCCACGGTACATATAGTTGCTGGTGTCAAAGAGGATGAAAACATTGGCACCCGACGTTGAGCCAAGCTGATCTGGCTTGGTGTCTTGATGAGCCGTAGCGTCAACCGACTCTTGTGGGCCGTTGCCTTCACCGAAAGTAGCAATTTTTTGTGGAATGTTATCTTCGTAAATGGCAAAGTCCGTAGGACGAAGACCGGTTACATAGCTTCCCTTGTGGTCGGTTACCGCCACGTTCAGCAGCACCAGGTTGACGTCAACCCGAAGGGTCTGAGCATTGGGTTGAGTGTCCTGCGCCGCGATCGAAATTGCAGAGCCGAAGAGGGTAACTCCAAAAATCAGAACATGTGAAACGTAGCGTAAAAAGTATTGTTTTCCCATAAGGTTAAGGTCCGTCCGTAGATCCTCTTTTCGGCAACGCGGCAATCTTGCCCAGCCGGAATTCGTCACCGGTTTCATGCATTGCCCGCAAAATTGCCGGCCAATCTTCGAGGTTGGTGGCAAAAAGTTTCTCGACCATACGATGCGTCAGCTCGGGCACCAGGTGGTTGAGCATCACAGGCGAATAGCCCTGCTCATCAGCCAGGCGGGCCCAGTATAAATTGTTCGAATCCCAGGACTCGGCGAGCAGGCGGCTGGAGTAATCCTGAAACGTGGGAAAAGGCTTCACGTTCAACAGCTCGCGGGCGTAACTGTGGGCCAATGCAGGATGAGGCACTCCAAAATCCTGTGACAGCCGGTCGCAGCTTGACTCCGCAGGACTGCTGTGGGAAAGGCCATCCAACTCCTTCCCTGCCGTGCCCCAGTACCCGGTCTCGGCAGGGTATCTTCGCCGGAACTCGGCCGCCAGATAGAACGTTTCCGCCGGCATCATCTCAGAGAGCACTGTTTCCGAATGCCCTGCGCGCAACGCCTTCTCAACCTGTCCCGCCCTTTGCGGAGACATGCGATCGGTAAGGATATCCATCACCATCGGGCGAAGTTTTTCATTGCCCGCGGCCGACAAAAGTTCTTCTCCAGTGCGCTGGTAAAGGGCAACAGCATGCAATTCATTGGGAGAAATACTCCACCAACGCGGGATGACGGCATCGCTCAAAAAACTGGGCGCAAGATCTTCCCAGATCAGGGACTGGACGTTTTCCGGAACAATAAAGTCCTGCTCTACCCAGGCCAAAGCGTAAGGCAGATCGGCAAGCGAGCCAGCCAGATGGGTGCCATCACCCGAAACCAGGCGCGGAGTCTTCCAGGGCTGCTCTCCACCGGTCCCAAATTCGCTGGCGTAGTCATGAGAGCGGACGAAAATCGCGTTGTTGCGAAGCACCTGAGATCCCGGCGGCTCATAGTAGGCGTAATTCAGTCCTACCAGAGTATCGCGCAGAAATGGGGCGAGCCGGCCGCGCGCTTCGCTCAACTCCTTGGGAGTACCTGCCTTGATGACCCGCGTCAAATTGGTCCGCGTCTGCAAGGTGGTATGACGGGTATCAGAAAGCTCATGCTCAAATTCACTTTTTTCGCTGACGGTAAAGATGGGGCGAGGCATCTCGAACTCGCGAAGCTCGGCCGCCAGTGGAACCAGCGTATCGCCTATGGCTTTTCCCTTGGCCATGTCATTCAGGCCGTCCCCCAGTGAAAATAGCGTGTCGAGGGAAACCAGGCGTTGAGCATCGAGAACTGAGCGAATTCTCGTGGCCAATTCCTGATGCACCCGCTGGCTGTCCGCACCGGATTGGTTGGGACCCGCGAGCAACGTGATGATTTCGTCTTGTGATTCATTCTGGGAAAGATCAGCGTTACTTGAGGCTGCCCGTAGCACTTCCCCGAACGAAGTTTTGCCGGCATCGAAAAGCTGGGGTGAGGATGAAATTTTCGCAAAAGGAGTAATGACGCGCTGCCAGGAATCGTTCAGGCTTGCGTCTGAAACTTCACCCTGCCGGGCCAGTATCTGCCAGAGCCCGACATTGGCTTGGAAGATACCTATGGCGTTAGCGCGCACCGTGGGAAGCGAAATGTGGTCAAGGGCTTCGGCCACGTTCAGGAAGCTGGCGATGGATTCATTGTTCAAACCATGAAACTCAGAAAAAATAAGATACTGGTCGCCAAAGCGTGGGAATTTATCGGCCAGCATGCGGACCGTTTGCGGAGTCAAACGCTGATTGGCGGGCCGTCCGCGGTCTATTTCACTGAGTGTCAGATAAATTTGCAGTGGACCATCGGTCGTAAATTCGCGAGAAAGAGCTATCAATCCCTCCACCAGCTCATCGGGGCTGTTCCAATGACCCGCGCGCTTGGCCCACTCCTTGCCCCGCTTGGAACCACCTCGGTGCCGAAAGATCGTCTTCCATACTTCCAGATCGCCGGGGATTTGCGGATGACCGGACTCCACTTGAAGCCGGGTCGCGAGAAGTGAGAAGCCGGCATCGGGCCGGAATACAGGTTTGGCCGGGCTGGGATAAATGTCCTGTCCACGCAGCGCTTCATAGCAACTCTTCAAGCGGCTGGGCTGGGTGAAGTAAGCCTGTTGCGACTGGCTGATGCGGGAAAGCGCATCAAAATAAGCGGCCAGCCAGCCTTCGTCTCGGGCAAGTAATCGGGTTACGAAATCCGCTGGGGAGTCTGGGCCCACTCCCACCAAATCTTTCCAGGCGGGTTCAGCAGCCGCACCTCCGGGCACGACAATCCGGCCGGAACGGATGTAAATATGGCTTCCGTAAAAATCAAGGACATTGGCGTAACGAACCAGCTTCTGCAGTCCTGGAAACTGGCGCAAAGAAGCCGCGGTTTCGGCATCCATTTGACCAAAGGCAGAATAAAGACGCGCCAAGGCAGGATCGCTCACCAGAGAGTCAACCACATCTGGGGTGTTCTCGTTCGATGTCCAATCTTTTGCAGAAAACAACACCGGCACCTGCGTGGAGTTGTATGGCAGGATGAAAGGTTTACCCCCCTGCAAGGTTGATTCGAGTTCTACCAGAGGGAACCCCGAATCAATCGTAAGAAAAGCCCTTTCCGAATTGGCAGTCTGCACAGAGGTGTTTGGCCCACAGCCCTGTTTGAGCCGATAGCCAAGAATCGTCAGCAGCGGCTCCGCCTCGACACAATTAGAAATACGGATGACGCCCTGCGGCCCAGCCAACGCCACCAACTCTCTGGATTGTTGCAGGTACCGCTTCACCAGAATCAGAAACTCAGTGGGCCTGCCATCCACGTACCCTCTTTTATCTACCTCTTGCGCCAACAGAGAGAGCACTTCATCGGGAGTGGCTTTCTGACTGACACCAGCCATCCGCAGAAATGAGCGTAGCGGACCAGCAATCGTAACCTCAGCCGTGGATGGAGATGTAGTCGGAGTGGCTGGGGAAGGTTGTGCTGCGGCAGGCACATCCGATGGGGAAGGAGTATCGGCGCTCCAGGCTTCGGTGGACAAGAACAAAACTGTGCACAGAAAAGCCGTTGGAAGAAGAGTGAAAAGGCGAAGAGGAGATTTCATGGCTTAGTCCTTCTCCGAACCCTGCAATTGCAATTGGCCAAGATACCCTATAAACGGCAGAAATTAAACAATTTTACGAATCTTTTACAACTGGTCATCTCGGTCTACTGCGCAGCTTAATGCAAAAAGAATCCGCAGAAACATGAAAAAATCAATGTATTTTTACTTAGGTATAAGTTGCGATTGGCTAAAGCTGCGTGGAGCCTTAAAATCAATGGGTTACGAGCCGGGATTGATCCGTGCCCCATAAATAATAAAGATTTCGATTCTCCACTCCAGGTTGGCTTTGTGAAGGATATTTTTCATTTCTGAATACCTTCTATCTTTAAAGATAAGCATGGGCTATTGCAGTGCACGCCGACTATCGGATTTAGGCGCTACGCTCGGACGATCCCGCTGGGAGTGGGGAGGGGGGTACTTGCTGGCTAGTGTTTTTGGACCCCAAAATCGCGTCTGCCCCCGTCATTACTGGCGAAAATCAATCTGGGGCACGAGACTTGCTGAAGTAGTCCTCAGTCTCCAGTCTCCAGTCCTCAGCAAAAGCAACCGCCAAAACCTTTCGCCGCAGACAAACGGAGATTTTTCGGAAGTTTGTGGGGGATGCCTACCCCACTTGCTGGCTAGTGTTTTTGGACCCCAAAACCGCTTTTGACTCGCGTCATTACTGGCGAAAATCGATCCAGATGGAAGGGACTTGCTGCTAGTCTGCCGGAAGCGGAGAAGAGCCACAAGAAGACAGCCTCAAGCCCGCAGCTTCACGAATTTTCAAAGACCTAAAGGGCGCAAGCCCAGCATTCTTGAATGCGTAACGTAAACACACGTCTAGCGCAATGATGGCCGGCAATTTCCAGGAAGTCAACATGTTGATATCAGAATGATACCGCTTTTGAATTAAACAAAATCCCACACCAGTTGTTGCCGGTGTGGGGCACCCAGGTGGCTTCGCGCAAGACGAATGAAGTGCTTTTTCAACATCCGCGTAAATCCGTGGAATCCGCGGTGAGCTTTTCGTTCTATCCATCTCCGGGATTGCATGGTTACTTCCGGAATTTGCCCTCGCTCTTACCATCATGAATAATGGCTGCACAGAGTATCAGATGCCGTGGTGGAGAGGTCTTCGACGAATCTGGAGTTGGCGGCGGCCGACCGTCGCTATCAGTGGTGACCATGATCCGGTCACGGGCGAGGCCTACTACCGCATGCTGCCCACCGACGACGGTGGCGAAAGCTATCAGATGGAATGTCTGCTTTGTAAAGCACAGGGAAACGTATTGGCAAGCAGATTTACGCACGAAGACAGTTGTCCTTTGTGGCGGGCAGAAAAATAGTTTCGGACGCACCATTCAGTTTCGGAGACGTAGCAAGCTACGCCATTCATTGACGACAAAGCACACAGCCGGGGACGGCTGTGCCACACGATTTAACTAATATTGAGAGGCGATCCCACACCGGCTGTGCCGGTGTGGGGCACCCGGGTTTGTCTCATAGCGGTATCATTCTGATATCAAAATGTTGACTTCCTGGAAATTGCAGGCCATCATTGGGCTAGACGTGTGTTTACGTTACGTATTCAAGAATGCGGGGCTTTATAACCCTTTAGCTCTTTGAAAATTTGCTTCGGACGAGCGTACGGACCTCGGTGGCTAACGGCCACAAGTCTAAGATTTTCGGCACAATAGGGATTCCTCCGCTCCGCGTTCGGAATGACAAGAAACCAACTTTTTCCGCAACGCCTCTGTCTGTGCCTATGTGCTATCCCACTTCCGGCAAGACTACCAGCAAGTACCCCACCCCAGATCGATTTTCGCTAGTAATGACGCGGGTCAAACGCGGTTTGGGGTACTTGCTGCAAGTGGGGTGGTGGCACGGCTCAAACAGCCCCTGGCTCCCTGGAAAGCGCCTGAAGGTTCTCAGAGAATGCCTTGCAGCGGCATGGGCAAACGAGAGATCCTCGGGGTCCTTCGCCGCAAAATACGCGGCTCAGGATGACAGTCCTTAAATGACCTGATGATTCGATGACAAATGACCTGATGATCCGATGAGCCAATGGACGCGGGTTCTGACCTCTGCGCTGATACCGACCCAAGCAAGCACGGGGGGTCCCCCTGAGACCGATCATAATCTGCGGCGAACTTTTGTTTTGGCTAAAAGCTAAGAGCTAAAGGCTAAGAGCTTCTTCTGCCCACGGAACAGAATATTAATTTCCGGTTAAGATTTCCTGGAGAAGCGGACCCTACCGTCGGTTTTTCTTCGCGAGTCGTGTTAGCATTCGAGATGGTCCTTCGCGCTATTTCTTGCAGCAACCGCAAACGGAAAGTACATCTCATCAGACAGCAAAGTTGAGGAGAGCTGCGCCATTCAGGAGTGAGGGACTCCAGCAAGACAAACTAATTCTAGGAGGGCTGACGCATGTTTAAAAGACTCGCCGCACAAATTGCCATTTTGATTTCTTTCTTATTCTTGGCTGTAACCGTGTCCCTTGCACAAGGTGGAGGAAACCAGGGGACCATCGAAGGAACAGTCACCGACCAGTCGGGCGCTGTGGTGCCGGGGGTGGAAATAACCGCCACGCTTACCACCACGGGAGCGGCTTTCAAGGCCACCAGCGGGAATGACGGTTTCTTTGTGTTCCCGATTTTGCCGGTGGGCATTTATGACCTGACGACCAAAAAAGACGGGTTCAGCAGCATCACCGAAGACGGCGTGGAGCTGACCATCGGCGCTAAGTTGAACCTGAAGCTAGTGTTGAAAGTCAGCGGCACGCAACAGACCGTGAACGTGGACGAAGGGGTCCCGGTGGTAGAGACCACGCGCACCCAGGTCAGCTCCACGGTGAATGACCGGGCGGTGGCCAACCTGCCCGCCAACGGGCGCAACTTCATTGATTTTGTGCTGCTCACTCCGGGAGTGAATCGCGACGTGCGCGGCGGCGACCTCAGCTTTGCCGGCCAGCGCGGGACTTTGAATTCGCTTACCGTAGACGGCACCGATAATAACAACTCGTTCTTCGGACAGACGCTGGGGCGCACCGGCTCGGGCCGCGCGCCTTATCAGTTCTCGCAGGATGCGGTGCAGGAGTTCCAGGTCAACACCAACGGCTACTCAGCAGAGTTTGGCCGCGCCGGCGGGGCTGTCATCAATGTTGTTACCAAATCGGGAACCAATAAATTTCATGGCACCGCGTTCGAGTTCTTCCGCGATCGCGGGATGAATGCCAACGATCCTATTTATAACCTGCAGCTCGCCTCCGCCATCGCGGGCGGCAAGCCCGCGCCGCTGCGGCCCAGCTACCACTTCCACCAGTTCGGCGGGAACATCGGCGGACCGATCATCAAGAACCGCGCTTTCTTCTTCTTTGATTACGACGGCCAGCGCAACAACACCGGCAATGCAATTCTTCTCACCTTGCCGACCCCAACCAATGCAAACCAGACGGCGGCGGTGAACTACCTCGCGGCCCGCAGCAACAACTACATCCGCACCTTCAACCAGGATGTCTACCTGGGCAAAGTGGACCTCGCCATCAATAACAGCAACCAGCTCTCGGGCCGCTACAACGCGCAGCGCTTCAAGGGACAGGGCCTGGAGAACAGCGGAACCACCAGCGCCTTCGAGCACACCGGCGCCTCCAACGTAAGCTCAGATACGTTCAACCTTCAGGAGACTGCGACCTTAACACCCAATCTGTTGAACGTCGCCAAGTTCAGCTACCAGCGCGACAGCGAGCCGGGGTTGGCCAACAGCATCAATCCCGAGGCCAACGTGCGTAATCTGGGCCAGACTCTTCTGTTTGTTGGCCGGAACTCGTTCAGTCCGCGCGAGACCACGATTCACCGCCAGCAATACGCCGATACCATCTCCTGGGTGCATGGCCACCACAGCCTCAAGTTCGGTGGAGACATTCTGCGCGACAAGATCCTGAATTTCTTCCCGGGAAATTTCTCGGGCTCGTATACCTTTGCCAGCCTCGATGACTTCGGCAAGAGCCTGCTCGGCCTTCCTGTCACCGCAGCGGGAAACTCCTTCACGGAAGCCTATCCTGGCACAGGAACTACCGGCGCCAAGACGCATCCGAATCTGTGGCAATACGCTGCCTTTGCGCAGGATGACTGGAGAGTGCTCCCGAATTTGACGATCAACCTTGGAGTCAGGTACGACGTGGAACAGGCAGCCCAGCCCCTGGTGCAGAACCCTACGGCCTTGGCGCAGGGACTCGATACCAAAAAGATCCCCAACTCCCACAACGGCGTGGCCCCGCGCTTTGGTTTTGCCTGGCAGCCATTTTCGGATTCGCAATTCGTTATCCGTGGCGGTTACGGCATCTTCTACGGAACCACGCCTTCCATCATGTACGGCACCGCCGATTCCAACAATGGAATCAATGTGCAGACGCTGACATTCAACGCATCGGTAGCCAATCCGCTTCCGGCCTCGTACCCCAACGTCACCTGCGGCGCTCCCATGGCGAACGCCGGATGCCCGGTCCCCACCGGCGCCGCGCTCCCCGCCCCGACAATTTACGTTTTCAATAGGAACTACCAGCAGCCTTACGTGCAGCAATACAACTTTGGCACGGAATATCAGGTCGGCAACAGCGTCTCTGTCTCGATCGGATATTTAGGTGTTCACGGCGTTCATGTGCAGCGCACCCGCGATATCAACGAATCGCCTGTCGAAGTTGTCAAGAGTCTTCCCGTTGCGGGAACCGGACAGGTGCTCTCGTATAACCAGTTGCAGACTGGCCTGCCTGGCTTCCCTCGTCCCTTCACTGGATTCGGCCGCATCTTCGAGTTTGAGAGCAACGCCAACTCGAGTTACAACGGGTTGATCGCTCAGGTGAACAAACGGCTCTCGCACAACTTCCAGTTGTCGGGATCGTATACCTGGAGCCACGTGATTGATGATTCCCCCGATGCCACGGCAGTCGTGCCCGGTACCGATGATGCCAAGCTGATCTACGACCCGAACAACCCCAGGCTTGACCGCGCCAACGGCAACGATGACGTGCGCCATCGCTTCGTTCTCAGCGGTGTGTGGGACTTGAACTATGCCGGCGGCATCCAGAACCCTGTACTCAGGGGGCTGGCGGAAGGCTGGCAGCTTGCCGGAATCTTCAACGCCCAGAGCGGCCAACCCTACACCGCGCTGGTTAATTCCGATCTGAATAACGACGGCAATAACCGCAACGAACGCGCGCCCAGCTTCGCACGCAATACCTTCAACCTGCCGGCCATCGTTACGCTCGATCCGCGCATAACGCGCACCGTTCGTATCACGGAAAGCGCAAAACTGCAGTTCATTGGAGAAGCATTCAACATCTTCAACCATTCGAACATTACCGGGGTGAGAACAACGTTCTATTCTCTCGCCAACAACGTAGGCGGTGGCTGTGATTCTGCAGCCGCTAGTCCCTGCCTGGTTCCGCAGGTATTCAGCAATCCAAGAGTGGGCATCAACGCCTTTGGAATACCTTCATCCGCTGCCGCCGGCGGACAAGGCAACGTTGGCCGCGTGCTCCAGATCGCTGCCAAGTTCACCTTTTAATAGATAAGCAATTCACAGCGGGGCCTCTTCGGAGGCTCCGCTTTTTTGTTTTAGGGAACAGTCAAAGCGCCGGCAGGCAGCTTGCTGTTTCTGTTGCTCATTGCACAACGACGCTCGCCAGACAAGTCAGGAAAGTCTTATTGCTCTTCACAGTCTAGCGCGTCTCTTTTCCAGCTTCTGGAGAAGCCACGCGGCTGGGTAGTGCGGGCAAATGATCGGAAATCCATTGCTCGAGCAAAGCGATCTCATTGTGAGGTACTGAAGAAAAACAAATGCCGACCCGTATGCCGCTGTCGGGAGTGATCACGTTCTTCACTGTTCCGGTTATATGAATAGGCAGCGATGTTCCCGGGAGTTTGAATGACATCGAAATCTGTTGATCGACTTGTATGTCGTGGGTACACCGAAATGCCAACCCATGGACGCTGATATCGATGATTTGACCCTCGATCGGTCCTGCTCCGGTTACAGTTGCAACTACCGGAATGTCGGCCGGACAGCGTGTTGCCCGCCGGCGTTGAAGGAGCATGTTTCCGTAGGCGGCGCGCAGAAAACGCATGGCCTGATCAACATTCATGGGCTTGAACATGATGAAGTTTGCTCCAGCACTCCTCGCAGCCCGCATTTCGGGATCTCCGCTGACCATGGCCAAGACCGTGGACTTGGCGTTTTGCTCAGAATTACGCATGGAGCCCAAGACTCGCGTGGATTCCTCGCTACCGCTCCAATCTATGATCACGGTATCCAGCTTCAAGGTGGTCACTGCATCCAATGCGGTCACAGAATCAAGACAAACCTCAGTATCAATTTCAAAATTATCCAGCACCTGGTTCATTACGGAAAGCACCTGAGCGTCGCGGGTGAACAAAAGGCCTTTCATTTTTTTCACTTCTGCCATGCATCACCTCTTGGATCGCCTTCGCAGTCAAAGGAGTACCACAGTTAAAACCCAACCCCGCATCTTGGCCATGCGCTTACTGCGCAATTCAAGCATTGGCGGGACGTCGCGCTCCACTATAAGGCATCTTTAAGATAACTTCTTTGAAAAATTGGGCATCCGCGACGAGATTCGGACCGTGTTCCCGCCATGAGAGGACCATGTACCAGGCAAGGCTGGATGGTTGCTCCGTCTATCGAGTCAGTGTGGATGGTTGCGGAACTGAACGGCCACAACTCCAGAAAACGCATGGAACTGCCTGGTTCGTCGTTGCAAAAAGAACCCACTCAGGGTTGAGTAAGTGGTTCCCTGTTCTTATCGCTCCTCAGACCTTCAAGGCAATCGTGGCGCGAGCGCTGAGCGGCAAGTGGCAGAGGATCTTTGGCGCTTCCGACGGAATTTGAGCGCGCTTTACCATTTACTTCGTTCCGGTTTGGCGTGTGTCCTTGCCAGAGATACATGGCAGCGTAGGCCCGCCACGGGCGCCAACACTCCGCCCTTTCTTCAAGCTCGCGGGGCGTCTGCGCTGAAACGGCATGCATCAGCCCCAAATCGCCGAATGGAAAGGCGTCGGGTTCGCGCAGGGCTCGCATCGCTACGTATTGCGCCGTCCATTTGCCGATGCCCGGAATCTCACACAGGCGAGCGAGAAAGTTGTTGACCTCAACAATCCCCTCAAAGCTGATGCGCCTGTCGCAAACGGCGCGGGCGAGGGCGCGAATGGTCTCGGCCCGCGCTTTGGGCATCCCGATGCTATCAACCTTGGCATCGGCGAGGACTTCCGGCGGAGGAAACAGATGCGTGAGACCTTTGGCCGCAGAGAACTGCCGGCCAAAAGTCTTCACCAGCAGCCCGGCAAGCGCTGTAGCACCTTTGACCGTGATCTGCTGCCCGAGAATGGCCCGCGTCGCGAGCTCGAATCCATTCCAGCAGCCCGGGACGCGAAGGCCGGGATCAGCTTCAACTCGCGCAAGCAATACCGGATCGATTCTTAATTTTGCCGCGATGGCCGGCCAGTCTGCCGTGAGATCAAACATGCCTCGTATGCGCTCGATAATCAGAAAGAGCAGGCGTGGATCGCCAAACTGAATACGCACTGCGAGTGCGTTATCGCTTTCTTCGAGCGAAACCTCAAAATAGCCGTGGTGCCCGTTCAGGGAAATCGAACGGCGATAACTGCCGCCTTCCACCACTTCGACTCCGGGAGTGGCACGCGGCCCGAGGAACGCCAGCATGCCGGTCCAGTGGTAGGGCGGACGAAAACGAAGGCGAAAGAGATATTGATTTTCCGGTTGGATCGCCGTCTGCCGCACCAGGCCGCGAATTTGTGTTGGGGTTCGCCGATAGGTCTTGCGGATGGCAGCGTTGAACCGTCGCACGGAACCGAATCCGGAGGCAACGGCAACATGACTCATGGGCAGCCTGGTTTCATCAATAAGCTTCTTCGCGAAATGCAGACGGCGTGTCTGGGCCACGGCACTGGGCGTCGCTCCCAGATGCTGAAGGAACAGGCGGCGAAGATGGCGCGAGCCAATTCCCAGACGCTCGGCAAGGACTTCCACTCCGCCGTCTTCAAGCGCACTTTCGTCAATCAACCGCAAAGCCCGCGAAACTGTGTTTGAAGTTCCTAACCAGGCCGGAGTTCCAGGGGAACACTCAGGACGGCAACGCAGACAAGGACGGAACCCTGCTTCAGCGGCTGCTGCCGCACTGGGAAAGTAACGGACATTTTTCTCTTTGGCGGAACGCGCGGGGCAAATCGGGCGGCAGTAGATGCGGCTGCTGAGCACAGCGATAAAGAATTTGCCGTCAAAGCGCACATCGCGCGAGACCCGCGCCTGCGAACACACCCGCCAATCCAGATCCATATTTCTCTCTTGTGATCAGGATAATTGATCTTCCAGCGAGAGATTAGACGTTTTCGGACAGCAATCCATGGCATCCGAACCCGCCATTATTTGTCAATCTGGGCTGCAGCCCGGAGCAGCGTCCGCAAACGTCCAATTCCATTGCTCTCTCTGCTCTATGTTCTATCTTTGGATCGCGCTCGCCGACAGGAGAAAGCTGATGTCTGCCGGAGCGGGCAACGGTTCAATTCACTTCCAAGGGGTTACCGATGATCACGAAGTCAGCTATCTGCAGGTCAGAATATCTTCGAATACTTTTATCCGGAATTCTCGCACTGTTGTTGGTGGTAAGCGGAACGGCCCTGAAGGCGAGTGCCGCTCCAGAAAATTCAGACGAAGCAACCATCAGGAAGCTCAACGACGGTTACATCCAGGCATTCTTGAAATCTGATGTGGGTTGGTACCGCGAGCACCTTGCCGATGACTTTATCTGCATTCTCGGGGATGGCAGCCCGATTGATAAAGCATCCTTTCTCAAAGGCACCGCGGAAGGGCCCGGCGTGGATGACTTTCACCTCGAAGACCTTCACATTCGTATCTACGGAGATACGGCGCTGGTGCAGGCGGTCTCCGTCTATCGCCGCAAAGACGGCACAATAGGAAAGACCCGCTACACCGATGTGTACGTGAAGCAAGCAGGAACGTGGAAGGCGGTCTCCGCCCAACTCACGCGAGTGACTGTGCCCAATCCGTAACCGTGCGAGCGCGTGACGCCAGTTGGCAAAGATGGGACCGGGCTGATGTTAACGTGGCTTGCGTATATGCTCGATCAAACTGGGAGCTGATGAGCTTGCCTGAAAGGTGCCATCGCCAGAATACTTCGCGACAATGCTATGGGCACCCAAACCGAGTTCTAAGGGTCCAAAGCTAACAATTTGCGTACTGCCACTGTTGGGAAGGTTCACACTGGAACCGACCTGAATGCCATTGTTGTCCAGGAGCGCCACACTTCCTGTTGGCGTTCCCGCGGCAGTTGTAACGGTTGCGGTAACAGTAATGGTTTGCCCCATGTGTACCGTGCCCGGTTTCTGTCCTGGAGTGGGATTGGGAAACACCACGATGTTGCTAATGGTGGTGCTCGTTGTTCTGGTGACGGATTGTGTTAGCGGCGCACTGGTGCTGCCGGCAAAGTTGCTGTCCCCGCTGTAGACGGCGGTGATGCTGTGCGCGCCTACAGTCAATGACGAGATGGAAGATGAGGTGGCAGTGCCACTGCTTAAAGTCACCGGTGAGCCCAGGTTTGTAACTCCATCCTTAAATTGCACCGTACCTGTCGGCGTTCCCGAACCGGGCGGTACCGCCG